>JAFQQW010000049.1 GCA_017410375.1 Clostridia bacterium
TGATAACTGAAATAGAATATGCAGATATGTATGATAAATGCAGTAAAATTCGTAAACTTTTAATCGCATCAATAAATACTGCAAAGGGAAATCAGTAATTATGACAAGGCTCGTATATCATTGAAAGAGGTGGAAAAATGATAATATTAATTACAGGTGCATCACATACAGGTAAAACTGCTTTGGCACAGAAATTACTTGAAAAATATAAATATCCTTATCTGTCAATAGACCATTTGAAGATGGGCCTGATTCGCAGCAAACAAACTGACCTTACGCCTATGAGTGCGGATGAAAAGCTTACAAAATATTTATGGCCTATTGTCCGTGAAATAATTAAAACGGCTATTGAAAATAATCAAAATTTGATTGTAGAGGGATGTTATATTCCTTTTGATTGGAAAAAAGATTTTGAAAATGACTACCTTAAAAATATCAAATATTACTGTCTTGTAATGAGTCAAAACTATATCAAGAATCATTACAAAGATATAACAAAGTATGCCGGTGTGATTGAAAATCGTTTGAAAGATGAAGATTACACAATGGAATGCGCGATTAAGGAAAACGGTTTGATTTTGGAACTGGCGAAAAAACATAATGTTCATTATCTGCTTATTGATGATGAATATAGTGTAAATGTTGATTTAGAATATTAACACCTCATCAGTCACTTCGTGACAGCTTCCACTCAAGGGGAAGCCTTTGAAAGGGTGCATCTAAACCTTATGTGTTGCAATAAAGAATGTCGAAAGGAGAGTCATATATGAAAAAATGGTTGTATTTAATTTTGGGGGCAGTGGTTTTCTTTTTGCTGAATGTTTTGCTTGATTTTCTTATTTTTAATTCTGTCCACTTGGTCAAAACAATTATAAGTGCTGTCGGGTGGGTGCTGTTGTGGATCGTTTTATATGCACTAAAAATAATAAAGTTTAAATAAGTTTATAGGTCTTTTTGCGTTGAATATCAGCTTGTTGTCGAAAGGTGAGATAGGATGGAAAAGGTAATTATCATTGGATGTCCGGGCAGTGGCAAAAGCACCTTTGGACGAAAGCTTAAAAGCATTACCGGCTTGCCGTTGTATCACTTAGACATGCTATTCTGGAACGAGGACAAAACGACTGTTCCGCGTGAGGTTTTTATCGGACGGTTGCAGGCGGTTATGCAAAAGCCTGCATGGATTATTGACGGCAATTATGGCAGTAGTATGGAAATGCGTATCAAAGAAAGTGATACGGTTTTCTTCTTGGATTATCCAACCGAAGTTTGTGTAGAGGGAATCGAGGCAAGAAAAGGAAAACCACGTTCGGATATGCCCTGGATGAATGATGACGGCACAGACAAAGACTTTATTGAATTTGTGAAAAAATACAATACAGAAAGCAGACCGGGCGTTTTAGAATTGCTGAAAAAGTATTCTGATAAGAATATCATAGTTTTCAAAAACAGAGCAGAGGCGGATAAATACTTATCCTTATTATAAAAAGTAGTGCCCATGTAACAAACAAACGGAGCGGAATTCTTATGAATTCCGCTCCGTTTTGTGTTTTTAAGATTAGAATAAATTTATAATGCCGACTGCGAAGATGGCAAGGATGATGATGGGAAGAACAAAGGTCATATAGGGACGCATCCAGGAAGCGACCTTTAAGCCTTTGCCTTCGTTGGCTTCTGCCATGAATTTTTTCCAGCCCCAGCCATAGCGGACGGTACAGAATACAACAAATATAAGCGAGCCTAAGGGCAAAATTACGTTGCTGACTGCAAAGTCCTCTAAATCCATGATGTTTTTGCCACCGATGTTTACATGGCTTAAAAGATTAAAGCCTAAGATGCAGGGAACGGACAAAAGAATCATTAAGGGAGCATTAATCAGGCAAGCCTTTTTACGGCTCCAGCCAAACTGATCCATACAACAAGCCAAAATGTTTTCAAACACCGCAAATACGGTCGAAAGAGCCGCAAAGGTTAAGAAAACAAAGAACAAGCTTCCCCAGAGTCTGCCTAAGGGCATGTTGTTAAAGATATTGGGCAGGGTGGTAAAGATTAAGCCGGGGCCTGATACTTTGCCTGCCTGCGCAGGATCTAACAGCATCTCTTCAACGCCCGGTACATAGGCAAACAGCGCCGGGATAATGATAAGACCCGATACAAACGCCACAAAGGTGTCTAAAACTGCAACATTTACGGCTTCGCCCATGAGTGCACGGTCTTTTTTCAGATAGCTTCCGAAAATTGCCATACTGCCCATACCAAGGCTTAAGGTGAAGAATGCCTGGTTCATGGCATTTACAACAACCTGACCGATGCCGACTTTTCGCATATTTTCAAAGTTGGGGGTCAGATAGAAACGCAAGCCGTCCGAAGCACCGTCTAAGAAAATGCTGTTGATGGCTAAGACAACCATAATGGCTAAAAGTGCTAACATCATGTATTTGGTGATGCGCTCTAAGCCCTTTTGCAGGCTGAACGAGCAAACGGTAAAGCCGATAATAACCACAATAGCCATGTAAATGATCTGGGCAACCGGGTTGGCAACCGTCTGGTCAAAGGCAGCTGAAATGCCTTCAACGGTCATGCCCTCGAATACACCGCGGGCGGTATCCACAAAGAACTGGAGCATCCACGCGGAAACGGTGGTGTAAAACATCATTAAAAGATAGTTACCAATCATACACACATAGCCGTGGATGTGCCATTTAGAGCCTGCAGGCTCTAACCGCTGATACAGCTTAACAGGGCTTTTTTGTGCGGCTCTGCCCATGGCAAATTCCATGGTTAAAACCGGAACACCCATAATCAACAGGAAAAACAGATAAATCAGTACAAACGCACCGCCACCGCTCTGACCTGCCATGTAAGGGAACTTCCACACGTTGCCGATGCCGATGGCACAGCCGGCGGAAAGCAGAATGAAGCCCAAACGGCTTCCTAAGGTTTCTCTTTGCATAAAATCTTCTCCTCATAAAATTTATAGTTATAGTATATCATCTATTACAGCAAAAATCAAGTGTAAAAAAAGCGCTGAGTGGAAACTCAACGCTTTTTGGATTTTATGAAGGATAATTTGGTTTCGGAAAGAATAACCGAAAGGAATATCAGGATAAAGCCAAAGGTCATGGCAAGGGTTAAATTTTCTTCGCCGCAAAGCAGGGAAATCAAAACCCCGAACACCGCTTCTAAGCTTAAAAGAATGGAGGCGGAGGTTGCATCCGCATATTTTAAGCCGATGTTTTGCAAGAGCATTGCTGCTGCGGTGGGGAATGCACCCAGATACAAAATGCCCCATATTGCAGAGGCAGGTACTTCAGCAGGAAATTCTGCGGTAAAGAGCGCCACAATCCAGGATAAAACCGCCGAAACTGCAAACTGCAGAATGGTTAAAAGCACCGGGTCTTTTCCCTTGGAGAAAAAGGCGATGCCCACAATATGTATGGCGTAAAAGACGGCACCGATTAATGTGAACGAATCCCCAAAGCTGATGGAAAAACCTTCGGTTAAGGATACAAACCCGATACCTGCTATGCACAGGAGTGCTGCAATCATATTATATATATCGGGTCTTTTTTTAGAGAATATCCACATCATAAAGGGAACCATCACGCAATATGCCGCAGTTAAAAAGGCGTTTTTGCCCGGCGTGGTGTCGGTAAGACCTAAGGTCTGGGTAAAATAGGCTAAAAACAACATAACCCCTAATGTACCGCCCTTTATAAAGTAGTCTTTGTTCAATAGTTTTAGTTTCTTTACAAAAATCATGCACAAAATGAGTGTGCCGATGGTAAAGCGGATGCCCAAAAGCACAGACGGGTCAAAAACACCCACCGAGTCCTTCATAATTACGAAGGATGTGCCCCAGATAAGTGCCGCCACAAATAAGGCGAGCTTTGCCAAAAGTGATATTTTTTTGTTTTGCATGCTGTTAAACTTCCTTTTATTGATTGTTCTGAACCGTTTCCCGACGGTATTGCCCCGGGGTCAGTTCCATTTTGGCTTTGAACATTTTATAAAAATGCTTTTTGTCGCCATAGCCGACCGCGTGACAGATTTCTTCAATGGAAAGCTCTGTGTTTTCCAACAGTTTTACTGCTTCCATGATGCGCTTTTCAGCGATATATTCGGTTAAGGTCTTGCCGTAAAGCTCCTTGAAAATCCGGCTGAAGTAGGACGGATTGTAAAACGACTTTTCTGCCAGCTCTTCCAAGGATAAGGGCTTGCGGTAGTTTTCTTCTATGTACTGTAAGATTTCGGGCATGATTTTTTGCAGCTGTCTGTCAAACATATACATCTGCTTTTTGCGGATTTCACGCAAAAACTTTGTAATCAGCACGGTAAAATACCCTGTCAGTACTAAATTCTTGCCCGGGGTGTTTTGGTTGCATTCGTTTTGCATGGCGTTTAAAAGACTTTCGATTTCAATCAGGTCAGCCCCTTGAAAAGATACGCAGGGGGCGATGTTTGAAATCTCAGCAGAAAATTCCCGGCAAAGGGATAACGCCAGAAGGTCTGTGGGTTGGTCCGAGAGCAACTTGTTGTAAATCAACTCGGGACGCACATAAATGTCGTAGGCGGACACCTCTTCGTTGGAGGAAAAGGCATGGGTCTCGCCGGGACCGATGTAAATCAGGTCGCCTTTCTGTACTTCAAAAGGTACGCCGTCAACGTATTGGGTGTAGTTGCCTGACAAAATATACACAAACTCCACAAAATCATGCTTATGCTCTTTAAAATGCACCTTGCGGACGGTTTGGCTTACCTGGATGTCACAATCGGCAGGCAACAAATCTTTGGATTTAAATTCAATCATTTCTGTAATACCTTTTCAATTTCTACAATATAAAGCTTGTGGTAGTTTTTATCCCCGTAGCACTTTTCGTCCATTTCAGGGTGTATAAAGCCCTCTGCGTTTAGCATTTGCGCATAATGCTTTTTGCAGAGCAGAACGGTATCGGCTTCGGCAAAGTAGGGGGCTGACTGTTCTTTGGATACGGTAAATCCGCACTTTTCGATTTTATTTTCATCCCGACCCGAGACAGAACCGCAGTATTGTAAATCCTTGCGGTAGGCTTCGGGCAGGAAGTTTAGGCTTAAAGCTTCGCTTTGTTCTAAAAAGGAATAAGTGTGACGGGTGGGGCGCACAAAAATAAATGCCACCGGCTTGTTCCACATAATGCCTACACCGCCCCAGCTGGCGGTCATGGTGTTGATTTCATCGCCTTTTTGTGCCGTAATCAGCATCCAGGTTTTGCCAATCATGTGAAATGGATTTTGCGTTAAAGCCTCGGGAGAAATTTCTTTAAATTTATTTTGCATAAGGACACTCCTTCTGTTTGATTGTTATATCATTATTATATTAACAGATTCGGCGGAAAGTGTCAAATGTTTTAAAACCATTTTTTTGCAAATTTTAAATTTGTCAACTTTATGTAACAAATTATGGTAAACCACTTTTTTGTCAAATCGTGGAAAAAACCACTAAACAAGCGGTAAAAAAATAAAAAAAATATTTAATTTTCGCGGATAACTCGGCAAGTTTTTTGCGGATAACGTGGATAACTCGCGGAAAACGCGGATATTTCAAGGTTTTTCAGGTGGATAACTCAAACCACAACATTTACAAAATAATATATTATGTAAACCAACAGAAAAAACTCAAAAAAATAAAAACGCTGTATAAAAATAACAGCGTTTTTATGGTAAAAAGGTCTTTAAAATTCAGATTAACCACAGATTTCTCTTAAGCGTTTTAAGGCGTCTAAGAAGGCAACCTGCTTGTTTTCATATACATAGGGGTTGTCGTATTTGCGGTTGGTTAAGTTTGCTAAGCCCTCAAAGGTCATCAAATGCGGTTCAAGGGATACAAAGGTCGGTTTTTTATGCATAGCAAGAATCTCTGCGATTTTTGCTTCACCGCAGCCGGGCGGTACGATGGCACCGCTTGCGGTT
The DNA here is from genome assembly GCA_017410375.1 of Clostridia bacterium. Taxonomy (NCBI): domain Bacteria; kingdom Bacillati; phylum Bacillota; class Clostridia; species Clostridia bacterium. Next base: position 5,947 of record JAFQQW010000049.1, read on the forward strand.
GCATCCTTGATGTGGAAGTATTCGGTGTAAGGTCCGATTTCTTCATAAGCTTTTAAGGGGTCACAGCCACAAAGTACAAAGTTACCCATGTCAAAAACAGCCTTGAGTCTGCCGTTGAAGGTTTTGAGCAAATCTACGCAGTTTTCAATGTTTTCACCGTACACATCATGCTCATTTTCGTGGCAGAAGGTCATGTTGAAGCTATCTGCAATGTCTAACATTCTGCCCACGTTTTCGATAGACTCGTTTCTGCATTCCTTTAATGTTTTGCCCTCGTGGGGGTAGAAGCTGAACACACGCACTTTGTCGGTGTCGAGGATGCCTGCGATTTCGCACACATGCTTTGTTTTTTCCATGTGGGCATCTAAGTCGTCAGAAAGCTTTACCTTTCCCAAAGGCGAGCCAATGGCAGATACCTTTATGTTGTAGCTGTCCATCTTGCGCTTGATTTCTTTAGCTTGTTCTATGGTGCAGTCAGCAAGGTTTAAGCCCATTGCCACAGAACGAGGCTCGAAATACTCTAAGCCCTGCTCGTGCATCATGGCAAGCTGACCGTCTATATCTTTATCAAATTCGTCTGCAAAGCCGGATAAAATATATTTATTCATAATTATAAGTCTCCTATACGATTTACAGTTTCCGTTTTACCGCTTTCCAAAGAACGAGCGATGGCATTCAGAATAAATACCGGAGCGAAGAAATCTTCGTAGCTCTGTCGGGATTGCTTGTTTTTAAGCAGGTCATAATATTCCTGATATTCCTTTGTAAAGCAAGTATCCAGAGCAAAATGATTACCCACGTGATTGAACATACCGCCTACTGCTGCATAATATATCCAACTGTCTGTAGTAAGCTGGCAGTTGATGTCATACGCATCGTAATGCACCGTGCAGGTTACATGGTCGTTGGTCTTAAATGCGTGTACGCAGTTGGGGTAGTTGCCGAAAATTTCGGTCATAATCTGAACGGCATGCTGAGAATAGAAGAAAAAGCCACCGTAAGGATTGTTGGGATTTAAAGGCGCGCGTACGAAACCACCGATGGTTTTGCCGTAGGTTTCGTTTAAAACAGCCTGCTTCATTGCCTGTACGTGACCTTCCAGAGGTACGCAGGAACCGCCCGAGATAGGCACATTGTTTTCTTTCAGTTCTGCCATAAAGTTTTTGGCATCCTGTTCGGAAACGGTAATGGGCTTGTCAATAAACATCGGAATACCGCTTTTAATATACGGTTTTGCATATTTATAATGGTTGTCACCGTGGCGCGCGGTAATGATAATGCCGTCCACCTTGCCTACAGCCTCGTCATAGTTTTCCATAACAGGAACATTAAACTGTTCGTTCAGTTTTTTAGCCGCTTCGAGGTCGTCACTATACACACCGATGCATTCCACATCGTCTTTATCTTTAAAGAAATTCAAAAACCCGTTGGCGTGAGAATTTTCACAGCCTAAAATTGCAATTTTATACATAACAGATCACCTCTTAAAACTGTTTCGGCAACGGATTTTCTGCGTGTGCGGTTTCAATAACCTGAATAATCTTTGCTGCCATTTCGGGGGTTACGGTAAGGGGTGTGCCCTCTGTTAAATTCTTGTACATCATTTCATAGAATGCGCGTACAGCTTCATTGAATGCAGAGCCTGTAAAATCGCCTTCCTCTGTATGGGTTATCAGTTCTTCCTTACAGAATGTAGGCATACCCTCATCATCGCTGATTGCATCTGCAACGGGCTGACGTTCGGGATTTTCGCCGGGAACGATGTATTTCATTTCATATTTAGCAGTGTTTGCCTTGTATGTACCCAAAGTACCCTGCAGTTTAACATTGTAATCATTAAAAGCATCCATGGAAGAGATTTCCAAGTCTACAACGGGCTTGCCGGGCGCGGTTAAAATGAGCTTTGCATAGTCATCTGCGTCACCTGCAGTAAGACCGGTGGAGCAAAGCTTTGTATATTCAACGCGTGCGTCATCTGAAAGGTCTAAAAAGCCCAAAGCCATGCCAACGGGGTGCGGACCTGTGTTGTAAAGGGAGCCTGCAACTCTGTGCTGTAAGGTCTGCCAGTCCCAACGACGGGATAAGCCGTTGTAACGGATGGAAGCCTGCTTCACTTCACCGATGATACCGCTGTGAATCACTTCAACAGCTTTTAAGTAGTGGGGCGCAAAGAAAGTCTGCTGGAAAACCGCTAAGGTTACATTGTTTTCTTTTGCGATGTTAATCAGGTCATTACATTCGTAGTAGGTTCTTGCAAAGGGCTTTTCTACAACTACATTAAAGCCGTGCTGTAACAAATCCTTTGTTACACTGTAATGGTCATCCGAATAGGATGCGTTGGTAACTAAGTCGATATCGGTTCTGCCAAACAGTTCCTTGTAGTCGGAGAACACTTCACAACCGGGATACTCTCCTTTTGCGCGTTCACGACGTTCATCAATGGGGTCAACAACAGCAACCACATCAAACCAGATGTTGGCTTCGTCTTTCATGAATCTGCCGTGAATGTTTCTGCCGCTTCGGCCCTGACCGATAATGGCAAGTCTTAATTTTTTCATATTACTCACTCCTTTAGCTTTAGTGTACAACGAAAGATATAAAATGTAAATTGCAAAAAACATTAAAAAACATTGCAAAAAATGTAATTTCGTGATAAGATAGTAAAAAAGGGGATGGGAAAATGGAAAAACATGCCTATTGCAAGTATGCGGACGAGCAAATTCTATTTAAATATGAAAAAACGGAAAACTGTGCAGGGGAGCAGTTTAATGCCCATTCCCATGCGGTTTTTGAGTTTTTGCTGATTTTGCAGGGGGATGTGCAGTATACGGTGCGGGGCAAGGAATACCGTTTACAAAAAAACGATTTTGTGATTACAAGAGCCTCTGAAATGCATCGCATCAATCCCGTAAAGCATTCGACTTATGAGCGGTATAACGTATTGTTTGACGAAAAGAGATTGCCTTTTGATATTCTGGAAAAACTGCCTGCCGATACCGATGTGGTGCATCTGCATCATGCAGGTGCGGTTTTATCGGTGTTTGAGAAAATGCGGGACTGTGCAGAAAATGCCGACGAGGATTTGCAAAAGCTGATGCTTATGGGGCTGATGCAGGAATTGGTGGCAACCGTTTTGCTGGCAACCCGTCAGGAGCATAAAAAGGTCAGCCGAACGCCTGCAAATAACCCGGCATACGAGGCGGTGCGGTATATTGAAAACCATTTTGAAACGATAAAGGATATTGACGAGATTGCAAATGCCCTGTATATTACCAAAAGCCATTTGCATCATCTGTTTATCAGGCACATGGGCATCAGTCCAAAAAAATACATTGTGTCCCGCAGACTTTCTGTGGCAGAAAAGGAGATTTATGAGGGGGCAAAACCTACGGAAATTTACGAAAAATACGGTTTTTCGGATTATTCTGCTTTTTACCGTGCCTATAAAAAACAATTCGGCAAAAGCCCTGCCGACAAAACCGCCCTCTATTTCGGGGCAGAAGAATTATATTAAAAAACAAAAACACCAAGGTGTTTCCTTGGCGTTTTTTGCTTAGTATGCACATTTCTGACAGGGAGTGAGTCCTGCGTTTACAGCATCATCCAATGTGATTTCATAGCTGTTTGAACCGCCACAGTTTGCGTCTGTATGGTATCGTTTTCCTGTGGGCGTTCTGTAAATTTTGTTTAAAATATCAGCATCGCTTGATGTCAGGTCTTCAACAAGGTTGTTTTCTCCTGTCTCATAATTGATGAAAATGCCGGGTTGAACATTGTAACAGTACACGCAGAACGAAATGCCTGCTCCGCAGTCCTCGATGGAGTAAGCCTCTATTAAAACACCATCTGCGACCAAATTATTTTCACCGAATATTGGTGTAACACGATACATAACACGGTTATCGGTTTCCTCTACGTAGTCGTCGACCATATTTTCAAAGGGTAACATACCATTTATATTTAAATATCGTGTACCTGTAATCAGATTCTGTGCATTTTCGTTTTCCCCGGATAACTGATAACCGATTAAGTGGCAACGATTGTATATATAACCGCCTTCTACAATATCATATTTTTTGTTGTTCCATCCTGTAGGGGTTACGGATGAGAGGGATTCCCTTTCAGTGGTTGGCATGATATCTTCGCTTATGGAAGCCATACTTACATTGCATCTGCCTAATGCATCTGGGGTATTGTAATATTCAAAAGGTGCGTTTATGATTTCGTAATCTTCGAAAAAAGGTATGTTATTGTTTATGGTTACATATGCTTGCCCGAAATAGGCAGGCAATGTCTTTCTTAACGCATCGCTCTCTTCTGTACTAAAAGAATTTCTCACAATATATACTTGTTGCTCCGTGTCGTTCCATGCTACACCAAGATTGAAACTTTCTGCAATAAATCGGATAGGTAACATGGTACGTCCGTTGATGATTTGCGGTGCAACATCCAAAGTGTATTCGCGATCATTTAGAAAAGCTTTTGTACGGTCGATTTGTAATTTTAAGGTGTTGTTTTCCATTTTTAAAGTGACAGTCTGAGTCAGTTCGTCCCAAAAAACTTGACCGTTAAATGCTTCTATGATTGCTCGTATGGGAACAAGAGTTCGCCCGTTGCTTATGATAGGTGTTGTGTTTTGTCCGTGGTCGATATCCGCTTCCTTACCATTTATTTCCATAATGGAATTGTTAATTTGCATGTTTAACACAATATCAGGCAAATAACTTTTCGCTAATATAAATGAGTTAAATGACAAACATAAAATAACTGTAAGCCAAAATACATTTAGTTTAAAAATGAGCAATTTCTTCATAGCATATCTCCTCTATTACACTTTATTCAACTCAAATTCTAACACATAAGTATTCAATTGTCAACATATGTGTTCAACACAGTGCGAAAAATGAAATATACTATTCTTGAGGTGAGAATATGTATATAGCGACATTAAGTTCCGTCAAAGTAGGTGAAACGGTAGTGTTTTTCAGAAAGAAAAAAGGTGTTTCGCAAGAGGTGTTGAGCGGACTGGCAGATATAGGAAGAAGTCACTTAAGCGCAATCGAAAGAGGTGAACGGAAACCTACCTTGGAAACATTGTACAGAATTTGCAATGCTTTGGATATTAAAATGAGCACTTTCGTTTTAAAATTAGAAGAAATATTGTAAAAAAAGGTCACGGCAATCTGCCGTGACCTTTAAATTATTTTATTTCTTTTTCGGACGTTTTTTAGGTGGTGTTTTCTTTTTGCGGACCGAAAAGCCGAAGTCACCGAGGCGTTTGCCGAGCTCAAAATAGTCGCCGTGGGCATAGGCAATGAGGTTTGCTTTTTCTAAAGCGAGTCTGCCGTTTGGGTCTAAGAGCTTTTCGTCTGCATTGACTGCCGTAATGTCTGCTAAAAACATGTGGTGGGTGCCAAGCTCGATGCAGTCAAACACCTTACATTCCAAAGAAAGCGGACTTTGTTCAAGCTGCGGTGCAGAGACGGTGCTGCAAGGCATTGCGGTAAGTCCCGTTACCTTGAATTTATCGGTATCCTTTCCGCTTTTTACACCGCAGAAGTCTACTGCTTTTACCAGTTCACGGGTGGGCAGATTGATGACAAATTCTCCCGAATTTTTGATTAAGTCATAGGAATATCGTTCGGGACGAACCGAAATATAGGTTTTGGGCGGTTGGGTATTGATGATGCCTGTCCAGGCGACGGTTAAAACATTTGGGTTTTCAACCGTTCCGCAACTGATTAGTGCAGGGGGGACAGGGGCTAAAAGCGCGCCGCCTTTCCATTGAACTTTTGCCATATAACTCTCCTTAAAGGATTTAGTCTTTCATTAAATCCAAAACTTTGAATACGTCACCTGCACCGATGGTTACAAACAGCTTATCATCTGATGCGATGGATTTTAAATAATCCGCGATTTCGGGGAAGGTTTTGATGTACTTGGTGTTCTTGCCCCGTTTTTCAAGCAAAGCGGTAAGGTCGGTGGGCTTTACAAGTCCCGTGTCCTTTTCACGCGCTGCATAAATGTCGGTTACAATGATTTCGTCTGCCAAATCAAAGCATTCGGAAAATTCCTTGAGCAATGCGTGGGTGCGTGTATAGGTGTGGGACTGGAAAATTGCCACGATTTTTCTGCCCTCAAAATTGTTTGCCGATTCCATGGTGGCACGGATTTCGGTGGGGTGGTGGGCATAGTCGTCAATCAAAAGCGCACCGTTGTATTCGCCTTTTCTTTCAAAGCGTCTGCCCGTACCGCCAAAGCGGTTAAGGCTTTTGGCAAGGCTTTCAAAGGAAACACCGTTTTCCAGGGCGTAAAGGGCAACCGAAAGGCTGTTTAAAATGTTGTGCTTGCCGGGTACCGAAAGGGAAATTTCGCCCATCTCTTTGCCCTCTTTCACAAGGGTGTAGGAAGCGCAGTTTTCGCTGTTAAAGGTAATGTCCTTGGCATACACCGTGTTGGTTTTATCATAGCCGAAGGTTTTAACGGGTGCTTTGATGTTTTCAACGGCTTTTAAAGCCTCGGGATCTGTGCCGTTTACAATGACACAGCCGTTTTCGGGTACCAAATCACAGAACTTGTGAAATGCCGAAATGATGTGATCCATTCCCGTAAAATAATCTAAATGGTCTTCGTCCACATTTAAGATAATGGCGGTGGTGGGGTGGAATTCCAAAAAGCTTTCCACATATTCGCAGGCTTCAGCCACAAAGCAGTCGCTCTGTCCGATACGCAAATTTCCGCCCAATTCCTTTACATTACCGCCAACCATTACGGTGGGGTCAAGCCCTGCATCATGCATCACAATGCCTGCCATGGACGAGGTGGTGGTTTTGCCGTGGGTGCCTGCGATGCAGCAGACATTCTGATAGCTTAACATCAGTTCACCCAGAAAAGTGCTTCGCTCTGCCATGGGAATGTTTAAATTTTCCGCTTCTACGCGTTCGGGATTGTCTTTTGCGATTGCCGCGGTGTATACTACAAGGTCAGCACCATGTACGTTTTCGGGCTTATGGGCATAGGTCATGGTAACGCCTGCCGCTTCAAGCTTTTGGGTAAGGGGTGTACAATTTGCATCAGAGCCGGAAACCTCAAATCCTTTATTCCGCATCACAAGGGCAAGTGCGGACATGTTTACACCGCCTGCGCCAATGAAATGAATATGTTTTTTATTTTCGTAAAGCAAAGGTTTTTGCACAATTTTCATCCTTTCCGATATGTAAAAATAACAACTCTTTATATACTATACCAAAAATTTTCATATTTTTCAAGAAAATATGCAATTTTTGTGAAAAAATTCTTGCTTTTTTCCGCGGTTAGTTATATAATAATAGAATCAGAAATATATGCAATTAGACAAACGGATGCAAGAAACGGAGGAGATTTGCATGATTAACGTGGCAATCTTAGGCTTTGGCGTGGTTGGCTCCGGCGTAATGGAAATTATTTCCGAGCGGGCGGACGAGCTTGTGGGCAAAACCGGCGAAAAGCTGAATGTGAAATATATTCTGGATATCCGGGATTTCAGCGCCCATCCCATGGCTGAAAAATTCACCAAGAGCTTTGATGTGATTTTAGACGATCCGGAGGTTTCTGTGGTGGCTGAGGTCATTGGTGGCTTAGATCCTGCATATACTTATACGAAAAAGGCTCTGGAGGCAGGAAAAAATGTGGTAACCTCCAACAAAGAATTGGTGGCACGAAAAGGCGCAGAGCTTTTGCGTATCGCAAAGGAAAACGGTGTGAGCTATCTGTTTGAGGCAAGCGTTGGCGGCGGTATTCCGATTATCCGTCCCTTAAACCAGTGCTTAGCGGCAAACCGCATTACCGAAATGATGGGTATTTTAAACGGTACCACCAACTATATCTTAACCTCGATGATCCGCAAAGGCAACAGCTTTGAAGAAGCACTTGCCAAGGCACAGGAGTTAGGGTATGCAGAGCGTAATCCCGAAGCGGATGTGGAGGGGATTGATGCCTGCCGTAAGGTGTCTATCTTAGCTTCCCTGGTAACAGGCAAAACGGTGGATTCGGAAAAAATACATACCGAGGGTATTACCAAAATCACCTTGCAGGATGTAAAGTGTGCAGAAACCTTAGGCTTTGTGATTAAGCTGATTGGCTACATTCAGGTTTGCGGTGAACAGGTGTTTACCCGCGTGTCTCCGCTTTTGATTGAAAAGACCAGTCCTCTTGCAGGGATTGAAGATGTATTTAACGGCGTTCTGGTTGTGGGCGACTCCACCGGTGAAGTGATGTTTTACGGTAAAGGCGCAGGTAAGCGTCCTACAGCAAGTGCTGTGGTTGCCGATATCATTGATATTGCCCAGAACAACCCCACAGGCAAGTTCATGTGGCAGGATACCGAGGACAAAAACTTTATGGTGCCTCTTTCGGAAAGCAATTCTCACTTCTTCCTGCGTGTGCAGAATGTAAAAGAAGAGCTTCTGGAAAAGGTATTCGGCAAAATTGTTGCCATTTCCAATACGGATGACAACGAAATTGCATTTATCACCTGCGAAATGAACGAAAAGGAATTTGAAGAGAAGAAAGATATCCTGGGTTATGGAAACGTGATTTCCTGTATCCGGGTACACAGATAATTGTAGGAGGTCAGAATATGGCATTAATAGTTAAAAAATTTGGTGGCAGTTCTGTGGCAGATGCCGCAAAGGTAATGAATGTTGCCGGCAGAATTACAGATACCTATAAGGAAGGCAATTCCGTTGTGGTTGTTGTTTCTGCCCAGGGCGATACCACAGACGAACTGATTGAAAAAGCAAACGAAATCAATCCCAAGCATTCCAAGCGCGAAATGGATATGCTTCTTTCTACAGGTGAACAGATTTCCATTGCACTTCTTGCAATGGCGATTGAAAAGCTGGGCTTCCCGGTGGTATCTTTAACCGGCTGGCAGCTGGGCATGATTACCGACAGCCATTACGGTACAGCAAGAATCAAGAAGATTCAGAGTGAAAGAATCCGCAAGGAGCTGGACAAAAACAACATTGTAATTGTGGCAGGCTTCCAGGGCATTAACCAGTTTGGGGACATCACAACCTTGGGCCGTGGTGGCTCGGATACCTCTGCGGTGGCAATTGCGGCAGCACTGCATGCAGACCTTTGCGAAATCTACACAGATGTTGATGGCGTATATACGGCAGACCCGCGTATTGTGCCCGAAGCAAAGAAATTAAATGAAATCACCTACGACGAAATGTTGGAGCTTGCATCGCTCGGTGCAAATGTATTACATAACCGTTCGGTGGAATTGGCGAAAAAATACAGAGTAAACTTAGAAGTAAAATCCAGTTTTGAAAAGGTACCCGGTACTGTGGTTAAGGAGGAAATTAAAATGGAAAGAATGTTAGTCAGAGGCGTAGCAAGAGATAACGACGTTGCAAGAATTGCAATCATGGGTGTAAAAGACGAACCCGGTATTGCATTCCGCATTTTCTCTCTTTTGAGCAAGCATAAGATTAATGTAGATATTATTTTGCAGTCCATCGGCAGAGAAAACACAAAGGATATTTCCTTTACCGTTTCCGAAAGCATTGCAGATGAAACCATGAGAATTATCAATGAAAATATGGAAATGATCGGTGCAGAAAAGGTTACCTGCTCGGATGAATTCTCCAAAGTATCCATCGTAGGTGCCGGCATGGTAAACAACCCCGGTGTTGCGGCAACCATGTTTGAAGCTTTGTTTGATGTGGGTGTAAACATTCATATGATTTCCACCTCCGAAAGCAAGGTTTCTGTTCTTGTCAAGAAGGCAAATGCAGAAAAAGCGGTTCGTGCAATTCACAATAAGTTTGATTTTACCGAATAATTGACTTGCCGCAGTTTCGAAAAGGAAACTGCGGCGGTTTTCTATTGTAGGAGGGACAGATGTCCATGCATGAAAAAGAAGAAATCGTTCCGGGCACAGAAGCAGAGAATGAAGAAATGATAACAAACCCGGACGAGCAGATAACGGATGAAATGTCCGGTGCGGAAGAACCCGAAAACGTGACGGACGAAAATACAGAAGAAACCACGGATGAAGAACAATCCGAAGAAGAAGCTGAAGTCGAAGAAGCTGAAAGTGAGGAAGAATCCGAAGAGGAAGAAACTGAAGAAGCGTCGGAAGAAGCAGAGGAAGAAGCGGAGGAAGAGGCTGAAGAGGAGCCGGAGGAAGAACCGCTGCAACCGAAAAAGCCTCGCTCTTTCGGCAAAATCTGGCTGTTGCAGATGGCAGATGTGTTAAACATTCTTCTGATTCTGGGTGCTGTGGCACTTTTTGTGTTCGGCGGTATGACAGAAGGAGGCTTGCTTTGCTTTGTTTGGCTTTTGCGGACTGTTCTTGGCAGTATGCGCTTTAAAAAGCTTGAAAAGCAGTTGGCAAAAGAGGGGCTTGATGCCTCGTCACTGTACGAAAAAAACGAAGCGGACAAAAAGCTGTATAAGGGTGTGTATATTGCAACCGCCTGCATTATTTTTGTTGTAGGTGCGTTGACAGGACTCTCTTTATATTTCCGCGGTCTGAATTATTCGGTTATTTCGGCATGTGTCGGCTTTCTGGTACTGGTGTGCCCGACAGAAATTTTGCTGTTCCAAAAGCTGGGACGGGCAGAAGGCAAGCGGATTCTTGCAGAGGGTGGCAGTATAAGCTGTCCCGGTGCAAGGGCAATCCGTGAAGCGGAATATGTGGTTGTACGGGAATCCGATGTGGTTTCGGACAAGCTTAAATTTGCAAAAATTGATACCTATTACAAAGCGTTCGGCACAAAGGATTCGTTTATCGGCAGAGACAAGCCTGTTTTCCGAACCATTCTGGAAATGATTGTGCTTGCTTCTGAAATCAAGACAGATGCAAACGGTTTATATAAAGGAAGCGGTGTGGAACTGGCACTTGTGAACATGGCGGCGGAGCAGGGCGTTTACAAAGAAGCTCTGGATGAAAAATTCAAGCGTTCCTTTGTGATGCGTTCGGATAATGCAGTTACATTCGGTGTGAAGCTTCCCGAAGGGGTGCGCATGGTTTCCAAAGGTCAGACTGCGACGATTCTTTCTATGTGTGACCGTGTTCTGGGAGACGGGGAAGTGCATCCCATCTCGGAAGAAATTATAAAAGAAATCACAGACCGGGCAGAGGCTTACCGCAAAGAGGGGGCGCATGTTTGTGCCATTTCGTTCAGCGATTATCAGAAGAAACCTAAAAAAGATACAACCGATAAAATGTTCTTAGGTCTTCTGGTTTCCTATTATATGCCCAATTCCGCAGGCATTGCCATGATTAAAAAGTATGAAAACGCGGGGCTGAAGCCTTTGCTTTTCAGCCATGCGGATAATGAAAAAACAGCGGCAATGCTTAAGCTTTATAAAAAAGATTCGGTTTGTATCATTAAAGAAGAAGCAACCGACGAAAATTTAGAGGATACAACGGCATACTGCGGTATGACACCCGAAAAAGAGCAGTCGGTGCTTGAAGTTTACCGTAAGGCGGGGAAAGCCGTTCTGGTGTTTGTGCAGAAAAAGGAAAACAAGCATCTTTGTCAGAGCACAGATGCGTCTGTGCTGGTGGGTAAGCGTAGTTGCATTGATGGTTGCGGCGGCACGCTTCGTTACAAGAGCGACATTTTTGATTTACGGAAAAATCTTTCAGCTTATCTTTATGCGGAAAAGAAAACAGTAACATTTCTTTTGATTGTCAAGGCGTTTTTACTTGCGTTCGGGCTTTTGTGGAGCGGTATTTCCTTCGCCTGCCCCATGCAGTTTTACCAGATGCTTTTCTTATCTTTGTTTGTGCCTGTGTGTGCAACGCATATTTTGTATGCACCTTATCGGAAAGAAAAAGGAAAAGCGCCCCGTAAAAAAGGATTGGTGGTTACGCTTTATACAATTCTGGCATTTTTGGTGCTTGCCCTTTCGTATGCATTCGGTCGGTATACCGTGCCTGCTTTGTCAGCAGATTCGGCAAAAGTGTTTGCTTCTGCCATGAGCTTTTTGGTGGCAGGCGGTATCCTTTTACTGCTTGCAATACAGAGCATCAGCCATAAAATTCTGCTTAGCTTTTCGTTTATAACAAGCAAGCAGGCGTGGCTCTGCCTGATTATCGGTGCGGTGCTTACGGTTGCACTGTTTATGGTGCCTGCACTTCGCGCATTGGTTGCAATTCCTGCTTTGCCTTACCTGAAGGGCATGTGGATTGGCATATTCTTACTGGTGTTTGCGGTAGCAAGTGATTTGATAAAGTACATTTTAAAAGAAAAGGAATAAATTATGGAACAAAACTTTGCAGAGGGCCGTATTGAAGGCAGAAATCCTGTTCTGGAGGCTTTGAAAAGCGGTAAAACCATTGATAAAATTTATCTTTTGAAGGGAGAGGGACAAGGCTCTGTGGTCAAAATCCGCTCCCTCGCCAAGCAAAAGAAAATTCCCATTGTGGAACTTGACCGCAAAAAAATGGATGAGATGAGTGTGAGCCACAGCCATCAGGGTGTGATTGCACTGGTTTCCCCGGTGGATTATGTGTCGGTGCAGGATATTTTAGACCGCGCCGCAGCAAAAGGGGAAAAGCCTTTTATAGTGGTGTTGGACGAAGTGGAAGACCCGCATAATCTGGGGTCGATTATAAGAACAGCCAACGGTGCAGGGGTGCACGGCATTTTGATTCCGAAGCACAGAAGCACAGGCATTACCGCAACGGTGGCAAAGGTTGCGGCAGGGGCTTGCTTTTATACTCCTGTGGCAAAGGTGACAAATTTAGTGCGCACCATGGAAGAACTTAAAGAGCAAGGTATTTGGTTTTACGGCGCGGACATGGACGGTGAAAAGACGGTGTTTGAAACCGATTTTTCAGGCGGATGCGGGATTGTTATCGGTAACGAGGGCAAGGGCATCAGCCGTCTGGTACGGGAAAAGTGCGATTTTATCGTAAGCATTCCCATGCATGGCGAAATTGAGTCCTTGAATGCGTCGGTGTCGGCAGGTATTTTTATGTATCAGGCAGCATACAGCAGAAATAAGTAAAGGAGAGATATACATGAAAGCAGTTATTACGGTTATCGGTGTGGATAAGGTGGGCATTATTGCCAGAATCAGCGGTCTTTTGGCTGAGCTGAACATCAATATTTTGGACATCAACCAGACCATCATGAACGATTTGTTCACCATGATTATGTACACAGACATCAAGGACAGAAAAATTGAATTTTCTGAAATCTCGGATGCTTTGGAAAAACTGGGAGACGAGATGGGTCTGCAGGTTCGTATCACGCATGAGGACATCTATAAGTCCATGCACAGAATTTAGGAGGCAGCACGGTGATTAATTCATTTGAAATTTTAGAAACCATCAAAATGATTCAGGAAGAAAATTTGGATATCCGTACCATTACCATGGGTATTTCTCTTCTTGACTGCGTGCGGGATTCGGTGGACGAGACCGCAACGAAAATTTATGATAAAATTGCCAAAAAAGCGGAAAACTTAGTGGCAACCGGGGATGACATCGGTGTAAAATACGGTATTCCGATTATCAATAAGCGTGTTTCGGTTACACCCATTGCGCTTCTTGCCAACGGCAAAAGTCCTGAAGATTATGTAAAATATGCCATTGCTCTGGAAAAGGCGGCGCAAACGGTTGGTATAAACTTTATCGGCGGTTTTTCTGCGCTGGTGCAAAAAGGCTATACCGAGCATGACAAGCTTTTGATTGATGCGATTCCTGAGGCTTTAAAGCAGACACAGCATGTTTGCTCTTCGGTAAATGTAGGCTCCACAAAGGCAGGTATTAACATGGATGCCGTTTACAAAATGGGGCAAATTATTAAACAGACTGCAGAAATTACAAAGGAGCAGGGTGCAATCGGTTGTGCAAAGCTGGTGGTATTTTGCAATGCGGTGGAGGACAATCCCTTCATGGCAGGTGCATTTCACGGTGTTACCGAGCCTGAGTCGGTGATTAATGTGGGCGTTTCCGGACCCGGTGTTGTAAAATGTGCCTTGGAAAAGGTGAAAGACGGGGACTTTATGCAGGTTGCCGAAACCATTAAGAAAACAGCCTTTAAAATTACCCGTGTGGGTCAGCTGGTGGCATCTGAAGCGGCAAAGCGGTTAAACACTCCCTTTGGTATTGTGGATTTATCGCTCGCACCGACCCCTGCAGTGGGTGACAGTGTGGCACATATCTTAGAAGAAATGGGCTTGGAGCGCTGCGGTACCCATGGTACAACGGCGGCACTGGCACTTTTAAACGATGCGGTAAAGAAGGGTGGCGTTATGGCTTCCTCTTCGGTTGGCGGTTTGTCGGGTGCATTCATTCCGGTATCTGAGGATGCAGGTATGATTCGTGCCACACAGGACGGTGCATTGTCTTTGGAAAAATTAGAGGCAATGACTTGCGTATGCTCTGTGGGACTTGACATGATTGCTATTCCCGGGGACACCTCTGCCGAAACCATTTCGGGCATCATTGCAGACGAAGCGGCAATCGGTATGATTAACCAGAAGACCACCGCAGTACGTTTAATTCCTGCGCCCGGCACAAAAGAGGGCGATATGGTGGAATTCGGCGGATTGCTTGGTTCTGCACCGGTTATGCGTGTGAATCCTTTTGACAACACCAAATTTGTACGGCGCGGCGGCAGAATTCCTGCGCCTATTCACAGTCTTAAAAACTAAAAAGGAGTTTTGAAGAAACTATGGCATTATTTCGGTCTGTGTCCGAAACGGTGGGGAATACCCCTTTGGTTCGGCTCGCAAATTTTGAAAAAGAATTACAATTGAATTGCAAGCTTTACGGAAAATTAGAGTGTTTTAATCCTGCAGGCAGTGCCAAGGACAGAGTTGCACTTTCCATGATTTGCGACGCAGAGGAAAAAGGCTTTTTAAAGCCGGGCGGCACAATTGTAGAGCCAACCTCGGGCAATACGGGCATCGGACTTGCTTCTTGCGGTGTGCCGAGAGGGTATAAGGTGATTTTAACCATGCCCGACAGCATGAGCGTAGAGCGCATTGCCCTTTTAAAAGCCTATGGGGCTGAGGTTATTTTAACCCCCGGTGCTTTGGGTATGCAAGGCGCGATTGACAAGGCAACCGAAATTGTAGCCAATACAGAGGGTGCATTTATGGCAGGGCAATTTACAAATCCTGCAAACGTAAAGGCGCATTACGAGGGTACGGGCCCCGAGATTTACAGGGATTTGCCCGAAACAGATATTTTTATTGCCGGTGTGGGCACCGGTGGCACGTTAAGCGGTGTCGGTAAATTTTTAAAAGAACAGAACAAAAATATTAAGGTTTTGGCAGTA
This sequence comes from Clostridia bacterium, assembly GCA_017410375.1. Classification (NCBI taxonomy): domain Bacteria; kingdom Bacillati; phylum Bacillota; class Clostridia; species Clostridia bacterium. Next base: position 21,240 of record JAFQQW010000049.1, read on the forward strand.
GAGCCTGCAGATTCGCCCCTTTTATCGGGCGGTAAGGCAGGTCCGCACAAAATTCAGGGTATCGGCGCAAATTTTATTCCTGAGATTTTAGACAGAGATGTGTACGATGAAGTGATTGCAATACCCCATGAAAACGCGTATGAAATGGGAAATCTCCTGGCAAAAAAAGAGGGAATTTTAGTGGGTATTTCAGCAGGTGCGGCACTTTTTGCGGCATCTCTTGTTGCCAAACGGCCCGAAAACAAAGATAAAAGCATAGTGGTGCTGCTTCCGGACAGTGGTGAGCGTTATATGTCAACGCCCCTGTTTGGAAAATAGGCGTAAGTGATCCGAACCTCATATGGTTTGAAAACGGAAAGAACGCATAATTCGGCAGAAAATTCTGCAAATATACGTCAGTATTATTCTTGGATTTTCTTTGTCTTATGACAAATTTCTCGTTTTAAAACTCTTCGACTTTAAACGCAGGAAAATTTGACAGAATTTTTGTGCGGAGGACGAAGATAGGCTGACGCCTTTCAAGGACGACAAATAAAAAGAATTCAAATTTAACAAGTTTAAGGCATATGGGGTTCGAATCCCTTACGCCTAAAAATTGGAGGTGACAGCATGCTTTGTGTGAAGTGTAAGAAAAATATGGCTGTTGTATTCATAAAAAAATTGGAGGCAGGAAAACAGACTACCGAGGGCTATTGTATTGCCTGTGCAGGGGAGTTGGGCTTTTCACCTTTAAACGATATGATGAAGCAGATGGGTATGACCGAAGAGGATATGGAATCCATGCAGGATCAGATGTCATCCATGATGGAAATGCTGGAAAACGGTGAAGTTCCGCCCGAAATGGAGCCTTTTATGGGTTCATTGGGCTTTGCGGACGGTATGCCGGGCAACAGCGATGCAGGTCAGCCCGAATCGGATAAAAAAACCGATAAAAAAGACAAAAAACAGGCAAAAAACGGCAGACAGCGTCCGAGAATGCTGGATACCTTTGGCACAAACTTAAATAAAAAGGCAAAAGAAGGTAAGGTGGACCGCATCATTGGCAGGGATAAGGAAATCGAGCGCGTAGTGCAGATTTTAAACCGCCGTGCCAAGAACAATCCGGCACTGATCGGTGAGCCGGGTGTAGGTAAAACCGCCATTGCAGAGGCGTTGGCGCTTAAAATTATTGAAGGAAAAGTCCCTGCAAAGTTGCAGGATAAGGTGATATACTTAGTGGACTTTGCGGCAATGGTTGCAGGAACCCAGTTCCGCGGTCAGTTTGAGCAAAGGGTTAAGGCACTTTTGGATGAAGCGAAAGCCGACGGTAATGTGGTGCTTGTGATTGACGAGCTGCACAACATCGTGGGTGGTGCAGGCTCTGACGGAGCACTTTCTGCCGCAAACATTCTAAAGCCTGCCTTAGCAAGAGGTGAAATTCAGATTGTGGGTGCCACAACCCTTGCAGAATACAGAAAATACATTGAAAAGGACGCTGCATTAGAGCGTCGTTTCCAACCCGTAATGGTGGAAGAACCCTCGGCAGAGGAGTCTATTGAAATCATAAAGGGTATCCGGGATTATTATGAAAAGCATCATCATATTGTAATCACAGATGATGTAATCCGTCAGGCTGTTTTACTGTCTAAGCGGTTTATTCAGGGTCGTTTCTTACCTGATAAGGCAATTGACGTGATTGACGAGGCAGGGTCTAAGGCGAATTTAGACAATGAAATTTTAACCCAGTACACCATTTTGTCACGCAAAAAGGCAGAGGCGGACAAAGAACTTGCCGAGCTGGAAAACAGCGGTGAGGAAAATGTGGATTATGAGAAAATTGCCAATTTAAAAAGCAAATGCTGTGCCCTTTCGGAGCAGCTTTCGGCATTAGAGCCACAGGTGAAAAGCACCGTGCTTACCGCAGAGGATGTGGCACAGGTTATTGAAATGTGGGCAAATGTGCCGGTGAGCAAAATCGGTTTGCACGAGGGTGAACAACTGATGGGCTTGGAAAGTGCCATTCAGAAAAGCATCATCGGGCAGGACGAGGCGGCATCTGCCGTTGCCAAGGCAATCCGTCGCAAGCGCGCAGGGGTTGAGGGCAGAAACAAGCCGGCTTCCTTTATATTTGTAGGTCCTACCGGTGTGGGCAAAACCGAGCTTGTAAAAGTGCTGACCAAAGAAATGTTCGGGTCCGAGGATGATTTGATTCGCTTGGATATGACCGAGTATTCCGAGGCACATGCGGTATCCAAGCTTATTGGTTCGCCTCCGGGTTATGTGGGCTATGAAGAAGCCGGACAGCTGACCGAAAAGGTGAGAAGAAAGCCTTATTCGGTGATTTTATTTGATGAAATCGAAAAGGCACACAGCAGTATTTACAATATATTGCTACAGATGTTAGACGAAGGCAGACTCACCGATTCGCAGGGACGCGTGGTGAATTTTGAGAATACCGTGATTATTTTAACCTCTAACGCAGGTATTGGGTTTGGCAATGAGAATTTAGGCTTTGCTTCTGTGGTAGAGTCGGAAGAAAACATTGCAAACGATAAGTTGAAGCAGATTTTTAAGCCCGAGCTTTTAAACCGTGTGGATGAAATTGTGGTGTTTAAAAAGCTTAAGCTTGAAAGCTTTGTGAAAATTGCGGAGATTATTGTGCGTGAGGTGCAGGATGCGCTTTTGGAAAAGGGCATTACCTTAGAGGTGAGCGACGAGGCACTTCATATGCTTGCACAAAAAGGCTTTAGTGAAAAATACGGAGCAAGAGAACTAAGACGAACGGTTCAGCGTACCATCGGCGACAAAATTGCAGACCGTATTGTGTCGGGCGAGATTGGCTTTGGCGATGTGGTGCGTGCCAAGGTAGCAGACGGAAATCTTATCATAGAATAACTAAAAAAAGAGACAAAAATATTAATTTTTGTCTCTTTTTTTTTAAGAAATATACAAATATTGCTTGATATATCCTTTGGTTGTTGATATAATAAAATCAGGTACATGTAAGGGACATAAATTATAATGTTTAGTTTGAAAAGAAAAATCTTTAAAACAGACATGGAAGTTTTTGCCCGGGCATGATATACTATTGTAAAATTGCGGTATAAACGCAAAGCAAAGAAAGGATGAGGAAAATGAAAAAGCTTATTTCGTTGTTGCTTTGTGCTACTATGCTTTTAAGCATGGTTGCGACCATAGCTGCGGCAGATTTGCCCGAAAGCTCTGAAAACACAACCGAAAAAGCAGATTGCGTGTATTACGTAATCGATCCGGAACAGTTTACCCCCGGTGGCTGGCAATATGATACCAAACCGCTTGGCTCGTTCCGCGACAAATACTTATATGACCAGGGTGCAGGTTCTGATCCTGCAACTGCAAAGCTGGTTGTACCGAAGGACAATACATATATTGTTTGGGTACACGGCAGAGACTGGGCAAATGACAGACCCGGTATCCGTTATATCGAATTTGCGGTAGACGATAAAGTTATCGGCAGAGGCGGTAACCACCAAAAAGAGGGCTGGGCATGGCAGGCTATGGAAGTAGATCTGACCGGCGGTGAGCATACCTTTGCGGCAATCGACGGTGGCAGATGGTCCCGTTTTGACCTGGTTCTGATTACCGATGACCCGGATTATAAGCCTTCCAATACCGAAGAAGGTTTAAAGGCTTTAGATGCAAAGGTTTATGACCCCGACTCTGTAAAATGGGTTAAATCCAATCCGTTAGAAGGTAGACCCGCTGATGAAATTGCGGTTAAGTTCAATGGCGAATGGATGACATTTGATGTTCCGCCCATGCTGATGAACGACCGTACTATGGTTCCGCTCCGTGCCATTTTTGAAGCACTCGGTGCAACCGTAACCTGGGACGATGCAACCCAGACCGCAACCGGTATCCGTAACGGCAAAGAGGTTTCGGTAACCATCGGCTCAAATCGTGCAATGGTTGGCGGCAGCATGGTTTCCATTGACCAGTCTGCGGCACTTGTAAATGACAGAACTTTAGTTCCGCTCCGTTTCGTATCCGAAAGCTACGGTGCAAATGTAGAATGGGATGACGCTTCCCAGACCGTTTTCATCAAGGCAAAAGAGGTGAAAAACGGTATCTATATTGGCGGTACTTCCTATAACGAATACGGTACATGGTCCGTTTCGGGTATCAACACCGACGGCTCTGTATACCTGATTGGTACAACGCCTGCTGCCCGTGAAGACGGTAAATCCGCTACGCTTGAGGATGCGGATGCATCCGGCAACAAGCCTGCAATTGCAAACTTCAATCTGGAAAAAGACGGCACTTATAAGCTTTGGGTGTACGGCAGAGACTTTGCAACCAATCAGCAGGGTACCCGTTTCTTTAATGTAGCGGTAAATGGCAAGATGGATGCAAAGACCTTCGGTCAGCACGGCGGTGAAGGCTTTAAATGGGAAGAAGCAGGCACTTATGAATTAAAAGCCGGCAAAAACACCGTCGAAGTGCATGATACTTCCGGCTTCTATGCCCGTGTGGCAGGTATTCTGCTTGTTGAAGACTTAACCTTTACACCTCCTGCAGACCATGTGACACTTGCAAAGCAGTATCCGGTTCTTGACTCCTCTGCACAGTTAAAGACCCAGGCTTTCCCGGCATGGGCAAATGCAGATGTGGCAGCGCAGGAAAATGCATCCATCGAATCTGAAACCACAAAAGTTACATTCTTTACTGTAAATGACGGTGCCCACAGCTTCGTACAGAATGAAATTGCTGTAAAGGATGCAAGCGGTAACTGGGTTCCGGTTAAGAAAAAGACCGATGATTTCGGTTATATGGTTCTTAAAGCCAACGATGCTAAAATCAACGGTAATGCAAACGGTAATGCCAATGTCAATGCGTATGTAACCATAGACGGTACCGAATATGCAATCGGTGCCACAAACGGTTATAAGATGGGTGTTGGCGAATGGTTTGTACCTGCAAGCTACACCGTACTTGCAGACAATAAGGTACAGGTTAATTTCCCCGAACAGAACGGCGTAGCCTTAACTGCAATCTGGGAAATGGACGGCAGACCCGATCCTAAGGTAACGGTTTCTGCAACGTATGCAAATGAAGGCTTCTATTCCATCATTGCTTCCAACGGCAGAGAATATACCGACACCGAATACACAGAAGGTACTGCACCTTTCAGAATTGTTGAACGCAGAATTCCCGAAGAACCGACTGTTATGATTGAACAGTACATGTCAACCCCCATGGCAACCGTTACGGTTGGCGACGGCGTTGCGGCACCGAATCAGGCAACAATGGGTGTTGTGGTAGACGGTACTGAAATTGAGTCGGAATGGGTTTACAAAGAAAACTCCGAATTCGGCTTTATGATGCGCGGTGTAAGAAACGGCGTACAGGGTGCAATCATGGCTCCGCTTATGGGCTCTGATTACTCCAAGATGACAGCGGGCGGTTCTTACAGCTTTGCATACAGACCGGTTACAACCTTAAACGGTTGGTTTGATACCTATACACATGTAGCAGAAAAAGTACTGGATGTACATGACTACAGAAGCAACTACTATAACAACTTAAACGATGCAATCTTTAATACCACCGACCTGATGATGGATGATGAGTACGGCGGATGGGATCCCATTGACATGGCACACTACAACATGGAAGGTCAGGATTTAACCTCCTCTGCAAACCCCATGATTGCAGTACAGCGTTATTTGCTCACAGAAGATCCTGAAATCTTAGATAAACGTGCAATTCCCACCATGGCATGGTCGCTGACCCGTAAGATGCGTAACTTTAAACGTATTGCATCTACAGGCGGTGCGTGGAGCTCTTATGTAAGTACACCACCTTCCAAGATTGGTACACCGCCCACAGAATTTACCGCAAGTACCTACGGCGGTCTTTATGAAATGTCCAAAGGCGGCGTGCCGGTACTGGCAAATGTTGCGATGGAAAAACCGGTTGGTGACGGTTATAATGCAATTTACAATAACTTAAGCTATTACAGATACACAGGTGACAAGAAATTCTTAGATGCTGCAATTGCGGCAGGTGACGCGTATATCGCATCCACCGTCGGCAGCGAAAAATACATGAGCACTTTGCCGGGCTGGAGCTCGTTCATTAACATTTCCTACTTCCCGAACATCGGTGCATTTGTAGATTTGTATGAAGCAACCGGCGAACAGAGATTCTTAGATGCGGCAGAAGAAGCATCGAGAATTGCGGTAACCTCTTTCTGGACAACCGGTATTGACAACGGCAAGGGTGACACACCTTACACCGTAACTGCAGACCACGTTTATAATGTGCGTGACTTCATGAAGGGTCACACCTTCTGGTGGCACGGTTCTGAGCAGTGGAGACTTGGCGGTAATGACGGTGAGGCAAGACCTTCTAAGGACGGCATGGTTAAGCTCCCCGAATCTGAAACGGTTCCCGGCTGGTTGCCGACCCGTGTAGGTCTTGGCTTGGAGCAGGCTTCTACTTTTGCAGAAGCATTAAATATTGTTATGGCATCCTGGGTGGGTGACGTAATGCGTGTTGGTTACTACACCGGCGACGATTATTTCATCAAAGCGGCAAGAAACGGTGTGGTTGGCAGACATGCAAACTACACAGGTTATTATCAGAACCGCTACATGACCCATCAGATGAAAGCAAACTATCCTTACGAAGGACCTGACTATACTTCTATTTACTGGCATCATATTCCGCCGTTCCTGGCGATGATTGAAGAATTCTTAATCACCGACTTCTGGTATCAGTCCGGTACACAGATTGACTTCCCCAGAATCCGTCAGGGCGGTTATGCATATTTCTTCTCTTCCCAGTACGGTTTTGATTCCGGTAAGATGTACGATGTGGACGGCTTGTGGCTGTGGAATGACAGAGATATTGTAAATCCTGATTCTGTTCAGCTTGACTACCTGCCCGCTAAGAAAGACGGCGTACTCGCAGTTGCTTTCATGAACCGTGACAAGGTAGCTACCACCTCTGAAATTACTTTAGGCTCTAAAGTACCCGGTGGCGCAGAATACACAGGTACCGCAACCCTTTACGATGCAAAGGGTAACAAATCCACCGTTGAAGTTGTAAACGGTAAATTCACCATCACCGTTCCTGCAAAGGATATGGTAACCGTTATCATGAACATTGCAGGCGTTAAAGCACCCAGCTATGCAGGCGATGCAAACAGAGACGGCGATGCGGAAATGGGTGCAACCATCTCCGAACACACCAGAGGCAGAGGCTATACCTTACAGCTTTCGGGTGATAACTACTATGCATACATTTATGTAACCGATATGGACGGCAAGGATGAAGCAACTAAGAATGAAGCTTACCGTGCAAACTCCATGACCGTTAACTACACCGTAAACGGTGAAACCAAGACGGTTAAACGTGATGTATATCCCTATGAAGTTTTAATTAAGGTTGACGATCCGAATGCGATTTTGACCTATGAGGTTGAAATTGAAAAGGCGAACGGTTCCACCGAAAAAATGGGTGGCGGCGAGTTGATGACCGCGAAGAAGTCTGCTGAACTCGGTAAGAAATTTACCGGTACAGCCATTGCAAAAGAGGCAGGCGCATCTTCGGCACCCTCTGCAGGTGCGGTAAACACCAAGCCTGAAATGTCCGCTGAACTGAAGAAGCTTTACAAAGAACCCTTTGAAATTTCTTATGTACAGCAGGGTGTAGGCTCGAGCATGTTCCGCTTTATCGTTCCGCCTGCAAAGATTCCGTTCACCTGTTCTGAAAACTTGCTTGCAGGTCTTACCGCAACCATTGAACTGACTGAAAATGCAACCGGTAAGAAGCAGACCTTTGAAACCTATGTTGCAAAGAACGAAATGCGTGCAGATGGCAACATCACGGTGGTTATTGCACCTGCGGCAGGTTTGCCCGCGGCAGACTACGACAATGACAAGGCAAAGACACACAAATTTAAGATTGTTTTGTCCGACAAGGCGGTAGATTTGTCTAAAGTGAACAGCAATGTCAATGCAGACGCAAAATTGCCTGACTTCAAGGAAATCACCATTTCTTCTTACAAGGCACAGGGCTCGGGTTCAAGCAAGCTCCGTTTTGTAATCGGCGCAGACCAGATTCCGTTCCCTTGCTCTGAAAATCTCTTAAAAGATTTGAAGTGCGTTATGGAAGCAACCGAGGTTGCCAGCGGTAAGGTAACAAAGGTAGAAACAACCCTTGCAGGCAACGAAATGCGTGCAGACGGTGGTATCACCTTACTGGTTAATCCGCCCGCAGAATTCCCGGCAGGCGACTATGACAACGACAAGGCAAAGACACATAAGTTTAAGCTGTATATTTCAAAATAATCTTTTCATTCAATCCCGAAGCGCGAAAGCGCTTCGGGATTTTTTATTGTAAAGATATTCAGTTGAAAATGTGCTATTTCTTGCACGTTTTGTGCATTGAAAGCAGGAGGTTTATGGTTTATAATAAAGGTATAAAATGTAATGATTTTTCTTAAAATTTGGCTTTAGTGCTTGTTTTAGAAGAATTTAACCCAAAAAGAAAGGATGAGAAAGATGAAAAAAGGAATGGCGCTTTGTCTTGCACTTTTGATGCTTATTTCTGTGTTGCCGGTATCTGCAATGGCGGCAACACTTGCGGAAAGTGCATCGCAGACGACGGAGAAAGCAGATTGCGTGTATTATGTAATCAAGCCTGAGGAATTTGAAAAGACAGGTGGCTGGAAATTGGATAACACCGCTTCGGCGGCAAGCTACCGGGACTTGTTTTTCTATGACCAGGGGGAGGGCAACGACCCGGCAAGCACAACCCTTACAGTTCCTCATGATGGAAAATATAACATCTGGGTACACGGCAAGGATGTGGCAAATGACAGACCCGGCACCCGTCCTACAACCGTTTGTGTGGACGGAAAAGAGCTGGGCAAGGTTGCTAACCACAAAAAAGAGGGTTGGGCTTGGCAACAGGTTTTAGCAGAGCTTACCGGTGGTTTGCATGAATTAAGCTTTCTGAACCTGAAATCCTGGAGTCGTTTTGATTTGGTACTTGTAACCGATGATTTGGATTACATTCCTGCCAACACCGAAGCAGAATTAAAGGCGTTGGAGGCATCCCATCCTTATGATCCCAAAAACGTAAAATGGACAACGGTTGATCCGCTTGCAGGCAGGCCCGATACCGAAATTGCGGTTAAATTCAATGACGAGTGGTTGCAGTTTGATGTGCCGCCGCAGCTTATGAATGACAGAACCATGGTGCCCATGCGTGCCATTTTTGAAAAGCTGGGCTGTGCGGTATCCTGGGAGGATGCAACCCAGACCGCAACGGGTGTGCGGAACGGCAAGGCGGTTTCGGTAACCATTGGCTCGAACATTGCCTTAGTTGGCGGAAGCATGGTTTCCATTGACCAGTCCGCGGCACTTGTAAATGACAGAACTTTGGTTCCGCTTCGCTTTGTGTCCGAGGCGTTCGGGGCGGAAGTGCGCTGGGATGACCCATCTCAGACCGTATTTATTACCGCGGATGCGGTAAAGGCAGGCTACTATATCGGTGGTGCGTCCTACAGCGATTACGGCACCTGGACCATGTCGGGTGTAAACAGCGACGGCTCTATTTATCTGGTGGGTACAACCCCCGATTCCCGTCCCGACGGCAAGCCGGTGACCATTGACGATGCCGACCCTGATGCCAACAAGCCTGCGATTGCAAAAATCAATGTAGACAAGCCCGGAAAATATAAGCTTTGGGTGCGCGGACGTGATTTTGCCACCAATCAGCAGGGTACACGCTTCTTTAATGTGGCGGTAAACGGCAAAATGGACGAAAAAACCTTTGGTCAGCACAAGGGTGAAGGCTTTAAATGGGAAGAAGCAGGTATTTATGATTTAACGGCAGGAGAAAACACCGTTGCGGTGCATGATACCTCCGGCTTTTTCGCCAGAGTGGCAGGTATTTTGCTTTGCGAGGATTTGGAATTTGTGCCTTCCAATAATCATGTGGAGCTTTCGGCAATCTATCCGCCTCTTGACCCCACCGAAGAGGTAAAAGCGGAATATTTCCCCACTTGGGCAACCGCGGATTTGCCTTCTGCTGAAAATACATATATTGAAACAGATACCACAAGAGTGGTATTCTATACCGTATCGGATGGTGTACACAATTTTGTGCAGACCGAAATTCAGACAAAAGATGCCTCGGGCAACTGGGTAACCACCAAAGCCAAAACCGAGGAATACGGCTATATGGTTTTGCGTGCAGATAGTTCTACGGTGAGCGACACCATTGTAAACGGCAATGCTACGGTAAGCTCGACCTTTACCCATAACGGAAAAACCTATACGGTAAATGCTTCTAACATGTTCAAAATGGGGCTTGCAGACTGGTTCGTGCCATCTGCCTGGACCAAGCTTTCGGATAACAAGGTAGAACTTTCTTTCCCGGAACAAAACGGGGTGACCTTAAAGGCGGTATGGGAAGCAGACGGAAAATCCGACCCGAAAGTAACGGTTACGGCAAATTATGTCAATGCAGGCAACTACTCGGTTATTGCGTCCAACGGCAGAGAATATACCCCTACGGAATACAGCGAAATGACCGCACCGTTCAGAATCGTGTATAAGCGTGTGCCGGAAGAACCGTCGGTTTTGATTGAACAGTATATGTCTGCGCCCATGTCGGTGGTAACGGTGCCAAACGGCAATGGCTATATTTCCAAAGGCGTTGCGGTAGACGGCTCGGATTTAGAGGCAGAATGGGTTTACAGACAAAATTCTGAGTTTGGCTTTGCAGTGCGTGGCTTGAAAAACGGTATGCAGGGCGGTATTATGGCGCCTATCATGGGTTCGCCTTATTCTAAAATGAATGCAGGGGACAGCTACAGCTTTTCGTACAGAACAGTAAACACCTTAGAGGGCTGGTACGAAACCTTTACCCATGTGACCAAAGATATTTATGATGTACATGACTACAGAAGCAACTACTACAACAACTTAAATGATGCCATCTTTAATACCACCGACCTCATTATGGACGATGATTACGGCGGATGGGATCCGATAGATTTGGCGCAGTACAATATGGAGGGGCAGGATTTAACCACTTCGGCAAATCCGCTTGTGATGGTACAGCGGTATTTGCTCACGGAGGATGCGGAAATTTTGGACAGACGTGCCATTCCCAACATGGCGTTTGCCCTTTCCAGAAAGTCCAACCGCTTTAAGCGCTTAAAGACTACAGGGGGAACCTGGGCTCCCTATGTGGCAAATCCACCCTCTGAAATCGGGGAGCCTCCGGTGCAGTTTACGGGCGGTACATATGGAGCACTTTACGAGATGTCCAAAGGCGGTACGCCTGTATTTGCAGGGGTTGCCATGGAAAAAGAAGTGGGAAGCGGTTTTGATGCCATTTACAACAATCTGACCTATTACAGATACACAAACGACCAAAAGTACTTAGATGCCGCAAAGGTTGCAGGGGATAAATACATCGAAAGCACCTTTGGCAATACCAATTACATGACAAAGCTTCGGGATTGGGGTTCGTTTATCAATCAGTCCTATTTCCCGAACATCGGTGCGCTGATTGATTTGTATGAAGCAACCGGTGCGCAGAAATATTTAGATGCTGCAGAAAAGGCAGGACAGATCTTAACCACCAGCCTCTGGGCAACCGGTATTGAGGACGGCAAGGGGGATACACCCTACACCGTAACGGCTGATTATGTGTACAATGTACGCGGATTTATGGAAGCACACAATTTCTGGTGGCACGGCTCAGAGCAATGGCGACTTGGCGGTGATGACGGGGAAGCAAGAGAATCCAAAGACGGTAAGGTGCGCCTGCCCGAATCCGAAACAGTACCCGGTTGGTTACCCACCCGTGTGGGTCTTGGCTTAGAGCAGGCTTCTACCTTTAGTGAAGCGCTTAATATTTACATGTCCTCCTGGGCAGGTGACCTGACAAGACTTGCATATTATACAGGAGACACCTATTTCAGCGACTGTGCCAGAAATGCCATTGTGGGCAGATTCGGAAATTACGCAGGCTACTATCAGAACCGCTACATGGTGCATCAGATGAAAGAAAGATACCCCTACGAGGGTCCTGACTACACCTCCATTTACTGGCATCATATTCCGCCCTTCTTAGCGATGATTGAAGAATTTTTAATCACCGATTTCTGGTATGAATCGGGCACTAAAATTGAGTTCCCAAGAATCAGACAGTGCGGATATGCATATTTCTATTCTTCTCAGTACGGCTTTGATGCGGGCAGGATGTATGATGTAGACGGCTTGTGGCTGTGGAATGACCGGGATGTGGTTGTCCCCGATTCGGTACAGATTGATTACTTAGCGGCAAGAAAGGACGGGGTGCTTGGCATTTCGCTTATGAACCGCGACAAAGCTGATTTAACCACCACCGTTTCATTAGGTGCTAAGGTGCCGGGCGGTGCGGAATACAACGGCACAGCAACCTTGTATGATGCTTCGGGCAACAAATCTACCGTAGAGGTTGTAAACGGCAAATTTACCGTAAATGTACCTGCCAAGGGCATTCAGACCGTAATGCTGAACATAGATGGCGTAAAAGCACCCAGCTATGCAGGCGGTGAAAACCGAAACGGCAAAGCAGAAATCGGTGCGACCGTTTCCGAGCATACCCGTGGCAGAGGCTATACCTTACAGCTTTCGGGCGACAACTACTACGCATACATTTATGTAACCGATATGGACGGTAAGAATCCCGATACGGAAGAGTTCCAGTACAGAGCAAACAGTATGACCGTCACTTATACGGTTGGCGGTGAAACCAAGACGGTAAAGAGAGACGAATATCCCTTTGAAGTGCTGATTCAGGTGGATGACGTAAACGAAATTTTAACTTATGAGGTGCAGATTGAAAAGGCAGACGGAACGGTCGAAAACATGGGTGGCGGTGAGTTGATGACCATTGCAAAATCCAATGAGCTTGGCAAAAAGTTTGACGGTACCGCAATTCCCGGGGCAATCAAAAAGACCGAGGACGGCAAGCCTATGCTTTCGGCAGAAGCCAAAGCGGTTTACAAAGAGCCTTTTGTGATTTCCTATTTACAGCAAGGCACAGGCTCGGGTGCGTTCCGTTTTGTAACGCAGAGTAAGAGTATTCCCTTTGCATGCAAAGAAAATCTGCTTGCAGGCTTTACCGCAACGGTGGAAATGACCGAAAAGGCAACCGGCAAGGTTACGGTGCTTGAAAGCTATGTGGTGGGCAACGAAATGCGTGCAGACGGAGATGTAACGGTAAAAATTGCACCGACCCCCGACTGGCCTTTGGGTGACTATGACAACGACAAGGCAAAAACCCATACCTTTAAGATTACGCTGGCAGACAAGTTTTTGGGTACAGCGACCCCGTCTGTAAAGGAAGAAGCACCAAAAGCAACTGTAAGTGGCATGGAATTTGACACCTTTACGGTGGACAGCTATTATGGTCAGGGTTCAGGCAATCAGCTTTTGCGTTTTGTGATTAAGGCGGATAAAGTTCCCTTTGCCTGCACGGCAGACTGCTTAAAGGGTGCGGTTTGCGTATTGAAAGCAACCGAAAATGCGAGCGGTAAAGTGATTGAATCCAAAACAACTCTTGCAGGCAACGAAATGCGTGCAGACGGCGGAATTACCCTTTTGGTAAAGCCTACCGACGAATTCCCTGCAGGGGATTATGACAACGACAAGGCAAAGACACATAAGTTTGTGCTGGAGATTTCACCGGCAAAATGATTTTTGAAAAGGAAAAAGGCGGTTTGATTTATGCAAAAATGGATGGAGCGGTTTTTAAATCCCGAAAATCGGGATAAGCCCAAAATCAGGTACTGGATTCCCCATGGTGTGATGAGCGAAGAGGGCATTGTAAAGGATGTGGCGGACATTGCTGAGCGCGGTTTTGGCAGTATTGAGGCGGTGTCTATGACCCGTGGGCTGCCCGATGCCTTTTACACCCGTGAAAACACCTGGGGCAGTAAAATGTGGCTGGAGAAAATCAACATTTTATTGCGTGAGGCGAAAAAGTACGGACTGAAAGTGGACATTTCCAACGGCCCCGGCTGGCCTATTGTGGATATCACCGTAACCCATGCCGATGCCGAAACCACCCTTTACGAGCTGGCATACGGATTAAAAATTTTAGAGGCGGGAGAGCGGTATAAGGGCTTACCGCCTCTGCCCGAAATTCTGCATGAAGAGGGGACACTTAAATGTCTTGCGGTGTCTATGTACCGTATCAATCCCGTTGGCGAAAAGACTTTGGATTTTGAGACGTATACGGCACTTCCTACTTCTTGCGAGATAGAGGTTACGGCAGGAGCGGATGGACAGTATGCATTGTTTGCCTTTTACGGCAGACCTGCTGTGCAAAAGTACGGGGAATTTTATGTAATGGATCATTTTTCGGAAAAGGCGACCGACTCGGTGATGGATTACTGGGAACAAAATATTGTGCCTGCTCTTTCGGAAAATATAGATGCTTTGGAAAACATTTTCTGTGATTCGTTGGAGTACAGAGTGGATTTAGAGTGGACACGCACCTTTGCAGAGGATTTTGAGGTGCGAAAGGGGTATAGCATTCTGCCGTATTTGCCCTGCCTTGGCTGTGAGACCAAAAGCATGCCCACAACCATTACATACTTTGCGCGGGAGGGGGTTGTGTATCAGCCGTCCCGAAACGAGAGCATGTACCCAAGATCCAATTTTTGCTGTTACACCTTTTCAGACAGCATACTTTCGCATAAAGTCAACACCGATTACTTTGAAATGACCACCTATCTGTATGCGGAAAAGCATGTGAAGCACATGCAGGAACGTGCCGAAAAAATGGGGATAGGTGTGCGGTATCAGGTGGCGTACGGCAAGCCCTTAGAGGTGGAGTGCGCGGCACTTTATCCTGCAATTCCCGAAAACGAGGGGATGAATCCGCTGCTTGACCGCTTTCGTTTAATGGCAGGTACGGTGCATTTGGCAAGAAAACCGCTTTACTCCTTTGAATGTGCGGCAGAAGCCTTTAATTCTTACGGGCAGACCCATGAGGACATTTTGTGGTGGATGAAGCGTGCGTATGCAGGAGGAATGAATGCCCAGGTGTTGCACGGTGGGCATTATTGCGGTTACTATGACGGTGATGGTAACCAAAACGGCTTAGGTCCCGGTATCAACTGGCCCGGCTTTGAGGGCTTTACCAGACGAACCTGGACAAATGCCTGGAACAGAACCTTAGACAAAAAGGGGCAGAGAGAAATATGGAATTATATGGGACGTGTGAATTTCCTGCTTCGGAATCCCCATAAAGTAGACCTTGCCTTTTACAAGCAGACATATCTGAACAACTGGGCAGGCAAAGGGGACGGCTCGACGCAGGTTTGTGATTCTAACTGGTTAAACCAATGCGGATTCACCTATGAATTTTTGTCTGCAAAGCTTTTAAAGCACGAAAACTGTAAGGTGAAAAACGGTGTTTTGGACGCAGACGGAGCAAGCTATAAGGCATTTATCGTGGATAACGAAACCTTTATGGATTATGATTCTGCGCTGGAAATCAAGGAATTGGCAGAAAAGGGGTTGCCGGTGATTTTTGTGGGTGTGTTGCCTTCAAGGCTTGCCATGCAAAGCGATGCGCATACCGATGCAGAGCTGAGTGCGCTTGTGCGTTCCATTCCCCATATCTTTGTGACAAATCTTTGGGTAATTCCGCAAAAATTAAAAGAAATCGGTATTTTGCCCGATATGATGCCCGATACCCCTGCAACACTGTATCCTGTGCATGTAAAGGTGAATGCTTCTGATTTTTATTATGTATATAACGGCAACATTTTAATGCCACCAGATGAACGAACCAAATATCCCGACCTTGACAAAGAGCGGATGATGCTTCCCTTTGACGGCTTTCTTTCCCTTTCAGGCAAGGGAGATGTGTATGAGCTGGATGCATTTTCGGGCGCGGTGAAAAAGATACCTGCGGTGCAACGGGACGGTCATGTGAAATTTGAAACGCATTTTGTGCGGGATGAAGCCAAAGTTTTTGCGGTGCTGCCCAAAGAGGATGCAGAAAAGCTTGGCATTTCGGGCGAGGAAGAAAAAGCTTTAAAGCAGGTGGCAGAAATGGAGCTTTCCGACTTTACTCTGCACATTACCGAAATTTTACCGCCCGAAAACCGAATCGGGACATTTTATGAGTCGGTTTATCAAGAAAGAGCACCGATCGCTTTGAACGAATTGAAACCCTGGTGTGAGATAGGAGGCTTAGAGCGCACCTGCGGTATCGGGAGGTACAAAACTGTATTTAAGACAGATGAGATTCCGCAAAAGGCAGTTTTGTGTCTGGAAAAGGTGACAGATACCTATAAGGTTTGCGTAAACGGTGTGGAAATGCCCTTTGCGGACCCGATAAAGAAGGAAACGGATATTTCTTCCGCTCTTAAAACGGGGGAAAACCAAATTGAAATTACCGTATATACTACACTCCAGAATGTGGCAAGTTTAGATTTCCTGCTTGCGGAGGGCAAGAAAACAGAGTCGCAAAAAGTCGGACTTTGGGGAAAAGTGAAAGTGAAAATATATGATTGAAAACAGGTGGCGAAAGCCGCCTGTTTTTTAAAAATGCGAACGATTTGATAAAAAGTGCGAACGATTTGATATAGACTTTGGGGGATTCGGATGTTATAATATAGATACAATCTTTAAAGGAGGATGAAAGTATGAAAAGAACAATTGCACTCTTGTTGGTTGCTTTGATGCTGTTTTCGGCGTTGCCTGTTTTTGCAAGCAAGACCGCAGAGCAGGAATTTTCAACCGACAAAATTAAAGGAGAGGTGATTATTCCCTTTACCGATGCGGAAACAGAAGGCGAATACAAGCCCTCTACTGTAGTAAAGGGTTATGACGGTGGTGCTCATTACTGGGGCGGTAAAGCTGTAACGTATAACCTGACAGGCATCAAGAAAGGCAGATATGAGCTGTTTTTCTGGGTTTGCCCGCATCCGGTTTGTGTGGAAAAATTAGAATTTGAAATTCTGCATGCAGGCGAAACCGCAAAGGCTGTGGTATATCAGGCTACAGACGAGGGTGAAACCGTAGAACCCGGCTGGGTATCTTTGGGCGTGTATGAATTTTCGGGCGACGGCACGGAATATGCCAAAATGCTGGAGGCGAGCGGAACTACCCGTCAGTCGGCTGTTAAGTTTGCACCGACTAAGAAGGATGTAACCGTTTACACCGAACCTGTTGTAGAAGAAAAAGAAGAAAATGTAAATGATGAAGGCGTTCCGGTTATCGGCGACAAAAAGCCCGACTCCACTTCCAAACTCAAAGACATTGAAGTGTTGCCTGCAGGTAAATGCAGATGGGAAGGCGACTGGAAATTCAGCTCTGCTGTACTCGGACCTATGACGGAATATCCCAACAGCTTATGGATTGCAGGAGTAGGCGAAGAAGCCACTGTTACATACAACCCCCAAATCGAAGCGGTTGGCGACGTAAACGTTTTCGTATACCTTTTGTGGTGGCACGAAAATCAGAATCCTAACGTGAAATACGAGGTGCATCACAACGGCAAAGTAGATACCGTGATGTTAGACCCCACAACCCTTACCGAAAGCTCCTGGGTATACCTCGGAACCTTTGACTTTGCAGGGGATATGGACAAAGAATTCGTAAAACTTATTTGTCAGCAGGATGAAAATGTGAAGGGTAACACCAGAGCATCTACCGTTATGTTTGAAATTGTAAATACCGAGGGCGGTATCTGGCAGACTAAATATGTAACACCTTATGAGAGCATTGAAACCTTGATCGACAAGGGTAAAATGGCTGCACTCAACAAGTTTGACGACATGAAAGACCACTGGGCATATTACGATGTGGAATACATGGCAAACGAAGGTCTTGTTTCGGGCGTTTCGGAAACCGAATTTGACCCCGAAGCACAAATTACAAGAGCAGAATATGTGACCATTTTGGACAGAGCTTTGGGCTATGAACTGGTGACCGGTGCGTCTTATGCCGATGTTCCGCAAGACCAATGGTATGCAACCTATGTGGCAACCGCAAAAGAAAACGGACTGCTTAACGGCTTGCCGACCGACGACGGTTTTAAGCCTGAACAGCCCATTACCCGTCAGGAAATGGCACTCTTTACCTACAATGCAATTCAGCAGATTGGCAGAAATGACGAATGGCTTGCGGATATGCCCGACGATTACGCAAAATTCACCGACACAGCAGAAGTTTCTGATTGGGCAGAAGAAGCGCTGAAATACTTAATTAAAACAGGTATCATTAAAGGTACAACCGAAACCACCGTTTCGGCACTGGAAAATGCAACCAGAGCACAGGGTGCGGTAATCTTAAAGAGATTTATGTCTTACTTCGTATGGGCAGGCCCTCCGACAGACCAGGAATGGGTTATGACCTTTAATGATGAATTTAACGGCACCGAAATGGACTGGTCTGTATGGCGTTCCGACTCCTCTTCTCCCGGACACATTCAGTCTTCCAGATGGCCTGAAAACGTTGAAGTGCACGATGGTGCGGTACATCTTGTAATCAGACACGAAGAAAAAGGCGGTAAGGAATGGACAGCAGGCTCTGTATGGGTTCGCCCCGAAGTGTTTGCGCAGAAATACGGCTACTGGGAAGCTCGTTATAAAATTGCGGCATCCTCCGGTATCAACAACTCCTTCTGGACTTATTCTTCACACACACATAACATCCACAGAGAAACGGGAACAGGCAGACATTTCGAATTAGATATTAACGAAGGACATTATCCGAACACTGTAAACATGACCTATCACAGTGATTTTGAAACAGGTAAGAACAAATCTTATTCCAGCACCTATGTTTCGCCCTACGATTTGTCGGTAGATTACCATACCTATGCATTGGAATGGACACCCGAAGAATTGAGATTCTATCATGATGGTGTATTGAGAAGTACACAGAAGAACTTAAATGCAAATCAGCTTCAGTACCCGTATCTGTCTTCTGCAGTATTAAACTGGGCAGGTAAGGCAACCGACAGAACAGACGGCACAGCACAGATTGTAGACTATGTCCGTATCTGGCAGAAGAAGGAAAATATGGATGATCCCACATTGAATTTCAAGGGTGAACCGATGGTTGGCGTTGGCCCTGCTGAGCAGAAGCCGGGAGCAGGCACTTCGGATTCCGGGGTTGCCGGCGGTGCAGGTGCTGCTTCGGAAACGGTAGAATTTAAAACCACCACACAAACCTTTGCCGGCGAAATCGTTGTCCCCTTTGACAGCGAAAGCGTAGTTAAGGAAGGCGAATGGAAAGCTTCTACTGTCGTTAAAGGCTTTGATGGCGGTGCCCATTACTGGTCAGGTATGTCCGGTAGTATAACCTATAAGGCCGAGGGCCTTAAAAAAGGCAAGTATGATGTGTATTACTGGCTTTGTCCCTATGGCTCCAGCACAGCAGAGCTTGTGAATCTTGAAATCAACGCAAACGGCGAGAAAAAGGTAGTTGCAAGCCGCCAGATGTTGCATGATGGCGAAACTGTGGAAGCAGGCTGGGTGAAGCTCGGCACCTTCGACTTTAAGGCAGACGGCAGCGAATATGTGAAAGCATTCCCGGATACGGGTACATTCAGAACTTCGGCAGTCAAATTCGTTCCTGTTAAGTAATCGGAATGTAAAGTTATATATTGACCGTTTATCAAAGGGAATGTAAAAAAAGTCCGGATCGCAAAAACGCGAGTATAAAGGCGAACAAAGTTTGTGCAAACTCACAAGAAAGACACGAAATGAAGAAAACACGCAAAATTTTGCGTGTTTTCTTTTGATAAATGCGTTTTTGCTATGCGCGAGCGGTTAAACAAAACAGTCCGGTGGACTGTTTTGTCAGCTCGGGGCGGAGTGGTCAAAACCGTTAGCGGTAGCGTTAAAACGGTTTTGGGTACCACA
>JAFQQW010000050.1 GCA_017410375.1 Clostridia bacterium
TGATAGGTCGGAGGTGGAAGTGTGGTAACACATGTAGCTGACCGATACTAATAGGTCGAGGGCTTAACCAACACAGAGTTAGATTTGTGTGCAGCAAGGAACGTAAGTAACGTTTCATCAGTGTCATTATTAGTTATCCGGTGGTAATAGCAAGGAGGTCCCACCTGTTCCCATTCCGAACACAGAAGTTAAGCTCCTTAGCGGTTATGATACTTGGCTGGAGACGGCCCGGGAAAGCGACACATCGCCGGAACAATTTAATACAAAAAGAACTCAACTTACGTTGGGTTCTTTTTTTCATTGCAAAAAAACAAAAACTGTGGTAAACTGTTAGTAGATTAACATTTTTTCCTGGGTTGACAAAAGTCGAATTGTGTCGAAAATATAAAATTTATACTGATAATTAGATATGGAAAGGATAATATTTTAATGATTCTTATTCGTGGAATAAAAGGCGAAACTTACGCTCGAAAAATAGAAAAAGGGATTGTTGATTGTAGGGATATTCTGTCCGCATTATTGAAGCCACCAGTTACTGGTTATGAATACTCGGATTATTATGAAAAAAATTTGGTTAAAGCATTGACTAATTTCACAAAAAAAGATGCTAAAGAACTTCATTCGCCTCAATTTTTATATTCTATATTAATTGATTATTTTATTCCACATATTTACCTGACATATTTTCATGTTTTGAACGAGCGTTCGTTAGAATGGTTGGACAAGTTTGATGATGATTATCAGTTTATTGCATTAAATGTCAAACTTGATAGAAATACTCACACTATGATTGGAAATGAATTTTTCGGTGCTAAAATGTCATATGTGGATAGTATTAGTACGCTTAGTCAAGATGGTTTTAAAGACTTTCATGCGGCCTGCATGTGTTCAATAGAAAATTTATTTACAAATATAGAGGATATGTTGATACCTCTTCAGATTTACAACACATTATCTTTTGCACTTTTATGTAGAGAGCAAGATGAAAAATTCACAGATATAGAAAATGAATTTAGACTAATAGCATATGACTGCCCTAGAATACAAAATGGAATTATGCAACAAAAAACTAGAGAGGTGACTGTTTTAGGAAAGTCTGGTATTGAATATAAAGGTGTGTTAAACGCAGGAAAAAATTCTTTTCTTAAAAGCAATCTTTGTGTATTGAAGGATCCCTATAAGTTATTGTATGATATTCTTATTGAAGAGCAAGGAATGGTTACTTTAAATAGTCAATTTAAGTCTATTAATATACGTGATATTGCTGATGAGTATGTATATTTGGGTGGGAAAATAGATTGCAAAAACTATATTGAAAAAATGGTTAACTGTCGACCGAAAGATATTTATGTAGATAAAACTGTAATTCGGAAGTATAAAAAAAGCGACATTCCAGATGCTAAATTTGCACCTAGTTATCAAAAAGTGGAATATTAGACAAAGTTTAATTACTTGTATTTTGATTATAATAGTTTGCCGATTTATAATATTTACATATACTATCGGATGCGAGAAAATCCAGTATTCTCGCGGGTTCTAAGGAAAAGTGTTTAAGAAAAATACAGTGAAAAAATCAGGAAAAAATAGTAGGTCCTTTTATTCACTGTTCTCCTGACTTGACACGAGTAAAATTCTTGTCGAATAAGGTTGAATGATGTTGAAAGGAGTAGTTTTATGAAAAAAATTCTAGCGATTGTAATGTTCTTGATATGTGCTTTGATTTTTGTGTCATGTGGAGTAAAATCTACAGAAGAATATGACTTGTATTGTTATGAAATCAATAAAATAATCAAAGATATTGATTTTGACAATGGTAATATTACTGACGGGAAAATTGTTTTATATAATGACGGTTCAGAAGTGTTTAATCAAGATTATGA
Organism: Clostridia bacterium; assembly: GCA_017410375.1. NCBI lineage: Bacteria > Bacillati > Bacillota > Clostridia > Clostridia bacterium. The sequence continues at coordinate 1,881 of JAFQQW010000050.1, forward strand.
AAACTTTAATAGTGATTTTAACATAAAATATATCCGCAAAGAAGATAGTAAAATATTTTTTGTATTAAATGCATCTGTTGATGATGACGAGGGTATTGTGTTTGTTAATGATGATACAAATGGTTTAATGGATGGACTTGGTTCTTTGGAAAGAATAAATGGAAATTCTTATAAATATAAAACATTCAAATAAGACAACATTGAATCACATTTTACTTGTGTCAAGTCCATACAATTTAAAAGATTCGTTTGCCGATTTTGATATTTACATAACAGGATCGACCTGCAGAGTTAGGATTGAAATGGAATTAAAACAATAAGGGGAGGACATTAAGATTAAACTGATTATTGCGGAAAAGCCGTCGCTGGCACGAAACATTGCGGCGAGCTTGGGAAACTTAAAAAGAGCCGACGGTTTTATGTACGGCGATGAATATATTATAACCTGGGTGTTTGGGCACTTGTTTTCACTGCGGGATGTGGATTATTATGCGCCGAATCCCGATGGAAGTGCACGTTGGACCAACGAAAACTTACCATGTTTTCCTGAAGAATTCGCGTTTGAACTGAAAAAAGACCCGATATCCAAAAAGGTAGATAATGGCGTGCAAAAGCAGTTTGAAACCATCAAGGCTTTGATTCACAGAGACGATGTGGATATGATTATCAACGCAGGGGACGCTGACCGTGAGGGTGAAATTATTGTGCGTACCTGTGTGCGTGAAGCCCTGATGGAGGGCAAAAGCTTTAAGCGATTGTGGCTTCCCGACCAGACGCCCGAAACCATCCGTGCGGGCTTAGAGGAAATGAAAGACGAAACCGACTACGAAAATCTTGCCAACGAGGGGTATGCCAGAACGTATATTGACTGGTTGTACGGCGTAAACTTAACCCGTTATGCCACCTTGAAAAACGGAAAGCTTCTGCGTGTGGGCAGAGTGATTGTGCCTATTGTGAAAGCCATTTACGAGCGAGATATGGCAATCAAAAATTTCAAAAGCGATATATACTATGCAGTGGTGAGCAAAGCCGAAACCAACGGGGAAGAGGTAGAGCTTGTCAGCAAAGAGCAGTTCGATAAAAACGAACTGGCAAAGGCACAGGCACTTTGCGACAAATACAATCAGGCAGAAGCGATTGTCGTTTCCAAAAAGAAGAAAAAAGACACCATGAAGCCGGGCAAGCTGTTTTCACTCACAAAGCTGCAGAATGTTTTGGGTAAAAAGCACAAAATGAGCATGGAGAAGAGCTTGAAAATTGTGCAGGATTTGTACGAAAAGGGGTATCTGACCTATCCCAGAACCAACTCCGAGTACCTTGCCACCGCCGAAAAGGGTAAGATTAAAACCATTTTGGAGGCGGTTTCCAAAATCGGGTATCCGGTTAAATTCAAGGATGGAAAAAACATCTTTGATGACTCTAAAATCGAGTCGCACTCGGCTTTGACACCCACCTATAAAATTCCGAAAAAGACAGACCTCTCGGACGAGGAGTTTATTGTGTATTCCACCGTTATGCGTCGGTTTGTGGCGGTGTTCTGCAGTATGGATTGTGTGGTGGAAAAAACAGAAATTACCATTGATGTGGGTGGCTTTGAGCAGTTTACCTTAAAGGGAAATGTCATCGTAGAGCCGGGCTGGACCAAGTATGACGATTACTCCAAAAAAGATAAAGTTTTGCCTTTGCTTGAAAAAGGCGACAAGGTCAACACGGCGTTCTCGCCTGTGGAAAAAGAGACACAACCGCCTAAGCATTATACCATTGAAACGCTGAACAATTATCTCAAAAACCCTTTCCGTGAGGATAAAAAGAAAGCGGACGAGGAAAACGACGAGGAAGAATACAAGGCGATTTTTGAAGGTCTGGAGCTTGGTACTGAGGCAACCCGTACGGGGATTATCGACAACGCCAAGCGAAGCGGATATATTGAACTTAAAAAGGATGTATACAAAATTCTGCCCGACGGCATAAACTTAGTGGAATCTTTGGACAGAATGCGTATCAATATGGACAAATACAAGACTGCCGAAGTCGGCAAGGCGCTTAAAAAAGTGTTCCGCGGAGAATTTTCGGTGGACGACAGTCTTGCCATTGCAAAAAAGGAAATCGGCGAGGTGTTTGTAAAAAGAAACGAACCGCCCGAAATAGATACCGATGACGGTTTTGTCGGGGATGAGGTGGGAGATTGCCCCCTTTGCGGTGAAATGGTGCGCCGTACAGGTTTTGGTTACGGTTGTACCGGCTTTAAAGAGCGCGGCTGTAAGTTTTCGGTCAGTAATGTGATTTGCGGACGTGTTATCTCCTTGCAGAACGCAAAAAAACTTCTGGAAACGGGAAAAACTTATAAAATTCAGGGGTTTGTTTCGCAAAAGACGGGCAAAAGCTTTGACGGCTACTTAAAGCTTGAAAACGGCAGAGCTGTGTTTGATTTTAATGATTAATTGTAATAAAAAATTTATAAATTGTAAAAAAGCGCCCAAAAGGTGCTTTTTTATGCTTTTGAAATTGACATTTAAAAAGCAGGGTGATATACTAAAACTGATTTTAAACAAAAAGGAGCATGGCTATGGGACGTTTATTTGATGAACATGCAAAACGAAAGGTACAAAGCCTTGACGGTGCATGGAAATTTCGTTTGGATAAAGAAAATATTGGCGAAAAAGAAGGCTGGCAAGAGGGTCTTGAAAATGCCGAGACGGTGCTTGTTCCTTCAGTGTGGAATACAAAGCAGGGTCTTTTGACGTATGAAGGCGTTGCGTGGTATGAAAAAAGCTTTTATACCCGGGGCGGAACAATGCGCTTTTGTTTTGGTGCGGTGATGACGGTTGCTGATGTGTGGCTGGACGGCGAATATTTAGGCAATCACTACGGTGGTTTTTGTCAGTTTGATTTTATCAAAACAGACGTTAAAGCAGGTGTGCACAGACTTACGGTGCGTGTGGATAACCGTTTTGATGAACAGTCTGTTCCGCAGGTGCATGTGGACTGGTATAATTACGGCGGTATCACCAGAAGTGTAACGGCAGAAACCTTAGAAGGTATCTGTATCTTAAGCAGCAAATTAGATTACACTTTATCCGAAGACATGAAAAACGCAACCTGCGACTTCACCTTAAACCTTTACAATGCAAGTGGCGTACAGGAATGCTCTGCACTTAACGTATCGTTAGGCGAAAACACAGTATATAATAGTGAAGTGTGCTTAGACGGGAATGCTGAAAAAGTACTGAAAATTCCTGCATTTGAAGCAGAAAATGTCAAGCTCTGGGACGAGGGCGTTCCCAATCTTTATACCGTTTCCATGCAAACCAAAACAGACGATTTGTTTGACCGTGTGGGCTTTAGAAAAATCTGGACGAAAAACGAAAAAATATATTTAAACGGAAAAGAATTGCAAATCCGTGGTGTAAACAGACACGAAGAACATCCCGAATTCGGTTTCGCATTCCCGCCCGCGCTCATGAAAAGAGATATTGATTTAGCACTCGAAATGGGTTGTAATGCGTTCCGTGGTTCGCATTATCCGAATGCGCAGGAATTTTTGGATTTCTTAGACGAAAACGGTGTTTTGTTCTGGAGCGAAATTCCTATCTGGGGCTGTGGCTTTTCGGAAGAAGCTTTAGCAGACCCCGTTGTGGTTGAGCGCGGTCTTAACATGCACAAGGAAATGGTTAAGCATTATTTTAACCATCCTTCCATTGTGTTCTGGGGTATGCATAACGAAATTCAGTCCAACAAACCGGCAGGCTTTGAAATGACCAAGACTTACCAAAAATTCTTAAGGGAAAACGGCGGTAACCGTTTAATTGTTTTTGCATCCAACCATGCGTTAAATGACATCAGCTATGAATTCACAGATGTTATTTGTATCAATGCATACTTGGGATGGTACAGCGATTCCGTGGAGGATTGGGGTAATTTTATTGAAGAACTGGTTGCTTACCGTAATGAACTGGGCTTTTCGGACAAACCGATTCTGATGGGTGAATTTGGTGCAGCTGCTATTTACGGTTGGCACGATGACGAAAATATTCTGTGGAGTGAAGAGTATCAGGCAAAGCTTATATCCTATTGCTTAGAGCTGTTTCATAAAACACCTGCAATGGCCGGCACATTTATCTGGCAGTTTTGCGACATCCGAACCAGTAAAGATATGGGCTTAAATCGTGCCAGAAGCTTTAACAACAAGGGTCTTTTAAACGAATACCGCAAGCCAAAGCTTGCATACCGTGCAGCGAAAAATCTGTATCTACAGTTTAAAGCGGAGATGGAAAAATGAGAGTCGGCATTAATTTATATGGTGGGTTCCCTTACGAACAGGTGATAGAGGCTTTCAAAGAAAACGGCATTGACCATACCTTTGTTTGCATTGAGCATCCGCAGTTTGAAGCGGTTATGCAGGCATTGCAGGAAGCAAAAATCAAGGTGGATAGTTTTCATGCCCCCTATAAAAAGCAAAACCTTATATGGACAGAAGGGGATACGGGTGAAGAAATGCTCGCTATTTTCTTAAAAAGCATAGATTACTGCGTGCAATACGGTGTAAAAACCATGGTCATGCATGTTTCAAACGGCAGACCCATGCCCGAAATTTCCGAAACCGGCGTCAGACGGTTTGATAAGCTTATGTCTTATGCCAAAGGGAAAGGAATTACGGTTGCTTTTGAAAGCCATCGTTACTTAGAGAATGTGAAGTTTATGATGGAGCGGTATCCCGAGGCAGGCTTTTGCTTAGACACTGCGCATGAGCACGCATTCACCCCGGGGCTTAAGTATATGCCTTTTTGGGGACACAGATTGGTGGCAACCCATATAAGTGATAATGATTGCCTTTGTGATAAGGATATGCACATGCTTCCCTTTGACGGCATCATTGACTGGGAAACCACCGCAAAAGAGATTGCAGAATGCGGAAGAGATGTCACCTTAATGCTTGAAATCAAGCCCGGGAACCATGAAAAATATAAAGATTTATCTGCAAAGGAATACTATGCAGAGGCAACGAAGCGGGTGAAAAAGCTTTCAGAACTTGTGGATTCTGCCCGGTAAGCAGAATAGATGTTATGCTCAAAAGAAGAATAAGTGAATAATCGAAAAAGTTGTTCTACCGCATCGTCACAACAAGACCTTTTTATTCGCCGTACTTCTTGTACGGCTCTTTTTTCGGTCTGTTGTTCCTTTTTTGTGAAAAATTTTCTTGGAAATGCTTTTTACGAGCGCTCACTACGTTTGCATTTTTTGTCATTCTGAACGAAGTGAAGAATCCCATACATAGATGTACTTTTGCTTGCAACACCCAAAATTGCCTGCTCTCATGAGGCGCAAGTTTGGGTGTGGCGCACGGATTTGACAAAACAGTCTGCCGAACCTTTTTCAGCCCCTTTTTGGGAATAAACGTCGCGTTACAGGGAACAAACGTCTATTGACAGAGCTGTTTCGTGTATGCTAAAATATGGGTAAAGGGGTGATTGTATGAAAAAGCGAATTGCATTTGTTTTGGCTTGTCTACTTTGCTTTATGGTTTTTGCACCTGTTACGCGTGGCATGAGTCATTGGGCAAAGGATGAGATAAAAAAAGCAGAAAGCGCCGGACTTTTAGATGTAGAAAAGACATACGCGTATCAAAAGCCGATTACCCGTGAAGCATTTTGCGATTTGCTGTATGCCTACGTCTGCAAAACAAGTTATTTTACAGATGTAAGCAATGGGGATTTGCCGTGGTCGCCTAAAATGCCTTTTTCCGACACTGGGAATTATCGTGTGCACGAATTACATGACCATGATTTTGTAACAGGGAAAAGCGAAACCGCGTTTTGCCCCGATGACTTTTTAACCCGTGGAGAAGCGGCAACGCTTATCATCCGTGCTGTTTCGCGCACCATGCCCGATGTGCAGGTGGAGAAAGAGGTCTCTTATGCAGATATAGATGATGTTTCGGCGTGGGAACGGTACTATATACTGTTTGCCGGCGGTATAGGGCTTATGCACGGCGTTGGCAATAACCGTTTTGCACCAAAGGAGAATATTACCACACAAGAGGCGATTCTTTTAATCTACCGTCTGTACGAACGCTATAAAAAGGAAAAATGCACAACCGATACAACTCCTGACATTTTAGTAGAGTATGGTATTGTGGATGTCGAGGATTTTGCAAAGCAAGGCAATATAACCGTTTTGGAAGCGCTTTCAACACTGGATAAGGCAGAGGGTGCAAGTTTATCCGTTAATATTAAGGATTGGTATGTAGGGGACAGCCTTGCGCACATGGATGACTTGTCAGATGATGACAAAAAAATGTTGCTTCGCTTGAGAGATTCGGTTGTTACCTATAAAGAATTACCCGAACTGGATTTGGATGCAGAAATCACCAATTACCAGGCACTTTTGTATGTACTCCGTTTAATTGTGGACGCGCATGGCTGTATCGGGCCCTGGATTGACACTGTAAGTACAGATGTTACTTATGTGTTTGATAAGGCAAAAGGCGAGTTCCTAATTGAAAGCAACGATACATCTAAAGCAAATGAACCCATTTCAAGACAGGATTTTTATGCCATTGTGCATAAAGCTTTATACAATGTACATGGTGCAGGTGGTTATGCAGGTGGCACTGTCCGTCTGATTGACTATCATATTGAAAAGGCAAATAGACCTCCAAAACCGGAAGCACCTCCGGAAGAATATATTGAGATAAAAACGGATGTTCATGCGGATGCTGATTTGAATTACACCTGGAGCTTACCGGATGCATATAGCTTTATTGAAACGGATGAATACTGGACAAATTATGCTTTTATTTTAAAGGACGGTACCGAAGATTGGATACAAACAAGTACAGGTACCGATACAAGGATTGACGCAGAATTCCTGATTGAAAGTCTGTTGGCGGAGAAAACGGGCAATTGGGATAAAATGCGTATGACTTACTACACACCTGAAGATCAAGTGCATCGGTATTATGTGGATGTGGACATTTCAAACGTCCGCATAGAAGAAGCGGGTACAGCCCCAAAACCCGGAAAATATATCCGCTTTAAAGATTCCTGGTGTGCCAAGGAAATTACCCTGGCAAAGGGCGAAAAATATGATACGGATTGCTATTATGTTCTGGTGGACATTGAATCTGTATACCGAAAGCCGGAGTTTAACCGGGTGATTCGGGAATGCTTCAAACCGACAGATGCATCTGATACATTTATTGCACCCACAAACCGTAGCTTTGGTGTGTCGGTTATGGAAGAAGTGCGATTGCAAAAGGTAACGGTCAGCGGAAACGGGAAAGATGGCTTTTTGCTTACCGCAACTCCTTGGTCGGAAAATACATTTATTGTAGAGGAATCAGAACAAAAGAAAACGTATTAAGAAAAAACGGATGCATAAGCGTCCGTTTTTGGTTTCAAAGAAATGGGCAGAAAAACGCGGAAAAATAGGCAAAAACGGAGAAAAGGAAAGAATTGGTAAAAGAGGTTTACATATTTTTGCAAAAAAGTTGTAAAAGTGCAAAAAAACGTCGAAAAAGGTTGACAATACCCTAAAAAGGTAGTATAATTGCAATCAAGTTTAGCACAGAAAGTATTTTGACAATTACGGAGGGCATCTGATGACACAAATTAATAGTGCAGTTGAGAATATGCAGTTGAAAATTAAGGAAATTCGTACTTTGTTTGGCATCTCCGTTACTAAGTTTTCGATTATGATGGGTGTAACGCGACAAACAATTTATAACATCGAAAATTTTAAAACCAAGTTGGCACAGGTTCAGTTTTTGGCAGTTTGTACACTTTTAGACAATTTGCTGGATAACCATCCCGACAAAGAAAAGGCGCTGATTGCAATTTGGGAACGTGACTTTAAAAAAGTGCAGAAAAAACATGTAAGCAGAATTAAATGGTTCTGAAAAATTTTAGTGGCTTGCTTTATGCAAGCCCTTTTTATTTTATACTTGAAAAGTCTTTTAAAATATGTTATACTGAATCGAAAGAAAAAACGGAGGTCGGTCAATGGGTGCGCTAATCCTTTCTCCGCGACTGGAATGCGTTGCGGATTTTGTTTCAAATAAGACTGTTGCGGACATCGGTACCGACCACGGTAAGCTTTTAATTGCCCTTGCGCAAAATGGAAAGCTTAAAAAGGGCATCGGCTCGGATGTGGCAGAGGGTCCTGCTTCTGCGTGTCGCAGTAATGTTTTGTCTTTCGGATTTTCGGATATAATCGAAATTCGTGTAGGGGACGGTTTGAAAACACTTGTTCCCGGCGAAGCGGAAACGGTTGTGATTGCCGGTATGGGCGGTGAGCTGATTGCCAAAATTCTCGGCGCTTGCCCCGAAACAGTAAGAAGCGCCAAAGAGTTTGTCTTACAACCCATGACCAACACAGATAAGTTTCTTGCGCTCCTTCCCAAATTGGGGATAAAAGTCACCGACGGCTGTCTTGCAAAAGAAGGGGATAAGCTGTATCGCATATTTAAGTGCATGCCCGGAAAATCCGAACTTACACCGTTTGAAACGGTGATTTGTCCCGTTTTTAAAAATGACCCGTTGCTTTCGTTGTTGCTTGCGCAGGAACTGAGCAAAGCGCAAAAGAAGCTTTCGGGACTGCAAAACGGAAAAAACGATGCAAAGGCAGAATGTGATGCCTTGCGTGCATTGATAAAGGAATTGGAAAATTATGAAACTAACTGAAATCTTAGAAATTTTAGAAGCCTTTGCGCCTGCTGAAACCGCAGAAGAGTGGGACAACGTAGGTTTACTGATTGACAGAGAGGGCGACGAAATTCAAAAAATACTGGTGTGCTTAGACTTTACGGCAGATGTACTGGAGCAGGCAATAGAGGGTGGCTTTCAGATGATTGTAACCCATCACCCCGTTATTTTTAAACCTCTTTCAAAGCTTAACAACCCGACGCTTTTAAAGGCGATACGCAAAAACATCTGTGTATACTCGGGTCACACCAATATCGATGTGGCAGCAGGTGGTGTAAACGACGTGCTGGCACAAAAATTAGAGCTTGTAAATGTGACGGCAGACGGTATTTTGCGTGTTGGTGAATTGAAAGAACCCCTTTCCGAAACCGAATTTGCAAAACACGTTTGTAAAATGTTGGATGTGCCTGCAGTGCGCACCGTACCTTTGAAAAAACAAATCAAAAAGGTAGGACTTGTGGGTGGCGCCGGCGGTGACTTTTTGGAAAACGCAAAGCTTTTAAATTGTGATGCGTATGTTACAGGTGAGGTTTCCTACCACACCGCGCAGGCAGCAGAAAATATGGATTTGTTTTTGGTTTGTGCAGGGCATTTTGAAACCGAAGCACCTGTTGCAGAGGCGTTAACAAAGCTTTTGAATCAAAAATTAACCGATGCAAAAGCGGAATGTGCCGTATTGCAAAATCCGTTTTTGGTTACAACTGAATAAGACTGAATATGAGCAGGTCAGACGATCGCGGGTACAAAGCCGAAAGGCTGTACATGAGGAAAGTCCGGGCTCCGCAGGGCAGGGTGCCGGGTAACTCCCGGTAGAGGCGACTCTCAGGATAGTGCAACAGAAAATAAACCGCTGTATTTTATACAGTAAGGGTGGAATAGTGAGGTAAGAGCTCACTGGGAAGCAGGTAACTGCTTCTTTCGTGTAAACCCCACTTGGAGCAACACCGCATTAAGAAGAATACATTGGCCCGATGCTTCTTGGGTAGGTGGCTTGAGCGGTGCAGAGATGCATCGCCTAGATAGATGATCGTTTAATACAGAACCCGGCTTACAGATCGGCTCATTTTCATATATCATAAAACCCACCTTGAACGGTGGGTTTTATGTCTTGACAAACCTTTTAAAAAGAGGTATAATAAATTATTATTATAGTTTAAAGGAGAGTTTTTTATGGAACAGAACGAATTGCAGATATTGCGTCACACAGCATCCCATGTTCTGGCTCAGGCTGTACTGCGTCTATATCCCGGAACAAAATTAGGTATTGGTCCTGCCATTGACACAGGATTTTATTATGATTTTGATACCGAGACTCCTTTGACCCAGGAAGATTTGGAAAAAATCGAAGCGGAAATGAAGAAGATTGCCAAGGAAAATCTTAAAATTGAAAGATTTGAATTGCCCCGCGATGAAGCGTTGGAATTGATGAAAGACCAGCCCTATAAGGTAGAGCTTATTGAAAACCTGCCTGAGGGTGAGCCGATTTCATTCTATAAACAAGGTGAATTCACCGATCTTTGTGTAGGTCCGCACTTGGGCTACACCGCAAAGGTTAAGGCGTTTAAGTTGCTTTCTGTAACCGGTGCATACTGGAGAGGCGATGAAAAGAACAAGATGCTCCAGCGTATTTACGCAACCGCATTCCAGTCCAAAGACGAGCTGAATGCACATTTAGAGCAGTTGGAAGAAGCAAAAAAGAGAGACCACAACAAATTAGGTCGCGAACTGCATCTTTTTACAACCGTAGATTCTGTCGGTCAGGGTCTGCCTATCCTGTTGCCTAAGGGTGCAAAAATGATTCAGATTCTGCAGAGATTTGTAGAAGACACCGAAGCAAAGCTCGGCTGGCAGATGACCAAAACTCCGCTGATGGCGAAAAGTGACCTTTACAAAATTTCGGGTCACTGGGATCATTATAAAGACGGTATGTTTGTAATGGGCGACGAAGAAACCGATAAGGAAGTATTTGCGCTCCGTCCCATGACTTGTCCGTTCCAGTATCAGGCATATTTGAACGAAATGCGAAGCTATAGAGATTTGCCCCTCCGTTACAGTGAAACCTCAACCCTTTTCCGTAACGAAGCATCGGGCGAAATGCACGGTCTTATCCGTGTTCGTCAGTTCACCATTTCGGAAGGTCATTTGATGTGCCGTCCTGACCAGTTGGAGGACGAATTCAAGCGTTGCTTGGAACTTACCACCTATATGCTTAAAACCTTGGGTCTTTATGAAGATGTATCCTACAGATTCTCTCAGTGGGATCCTGAGGACCGTGGAAAATATATCGGTACCGAAGAACAGTGGGATGAAGCACAGGGTATCATGAAAAATATCCTAGACAAGCTTGAAATCCCGTATGTAATCGGTGTTGGCGAAGCGGCATTCTATGGCCCGAAGCTGGATATCCAGATTCGCAACGTATTCGGTAAGGAAGATACCTTAATTACCATTCAGATTGACCAGATGCTGGCTGAAAAGTTCGGTATGGAATACATGGATGCAGACGGTACCAAGAAGAACCCCTATATCATCCACAGAACCTCTATCGGTTGCTACGAAAGAACTCTTGCATTGCTGATTGAGAAGTATGCAGGTGCGTTCCCGTCCTGGATGGCGCCTGTACAGGTAAAGGTTATCCCGATTTCCGAAAAGCATGCAGACTATGCAGAGCAGGTAAGCAAAGCTTTAAAGGACAAAGGATTCCGCGTAGAAACCGATTACAGAAACGAAAAAATCGGCTACAAGATTCGCTCGGCGCGTATGGAAAAAGTACCTTACATGCTGGTTATGGGCGATAAGGAAATTGAAGAGGGCAAGGTATGCGTGCGTACCCGCGGTGTAGAAGAAACCGAAACCATGACGGTTGAGGAATTTGCCGCAAAGCTGGATGCAGAACAAATCAACAAAGTATACAGATAATTAAAAAAGGTTTCCCAATCGGGAAACCTTTTTTGGTACAAACGTCGCGTTTTGGGGAACAAACGTCTATTGCAATTTATTTCAGCGTATGTTATAATAAAAATACAGAAAAACAAGGAGGGATTTATATGAAAAGATTTATTGCATTGTTGGTGGCACTTATGATGCTGTTTTCGGTAACCGCAGGTGCGGCACCTGCATTTTTGTCAGAGCTGTACACCAATTACACAAGCAACGCTTCCATAACCTTTAAGCTTGAAAATGTGGACGGCTTGATGAATGTGCTGGAAGAGGCAGGCGTGCTAGAAGAGATAGAAAAACATGTGGATATCAGAAGCCTTTTGTCTGACTTTACCTATGGGGGAAGCACGACAGCGAAAGTGGATATTTCAAACGACTTTAAAACGGTTAAAATGCATACCGCGTCGGATGTAAATCTTGCTGTTTCGCTGAATCCGAATATGAGTGCAAACGCAAATTTAAAAGCTCAGAGCTGGATAATGCTTGATATTTCGGATGCAGAAAATCCTGTTTTTAAAGTGATTCAGAAATCACCCATACATAACAAATATGAGTATGTAGACATCGCGGCACAGTTCTCGCAGGAGGATAAGCAGGCAATGGTGCTGGCTTTGAGCACGGTATTGGACAAAGATTTTCTTACCGGTCTTGTTGCAAAGGGCGCAGCGCTTTTGGAAAAATACGCGACAATTGACTTAACCGATTCCGAATGCGTTATCCGCATTGACGATGCAGGTATAAAAGCAATTGTGGCTGAGGTTTTGAATTTGCTCGCAGTACAGCTTGGTGCGGATGTGGAAACACAAATGGAAATTCAAGAGTTCCTGGATGAATTTAAAGAAATGGACTTCCGCATTTTAGGTGAGGACGGAATTGTGTGCAAGTACAGCTTAGAAAACGGAAAGCCTAAGGATGTATATGAAGCAATAGATATTTCACTGGATCTTACTGAGCTTGCAGGAACAGAATCACCGTTTACACTGGACATACAGATTGAGGGAAATGGTACCATTTCCGATATCGGCACGACGGTTGTGGAATTTCCTGAACTGACCGAAGAAAATTCTTTTGACGGTACAATTCTCTATGAAGCATACGAGGATTACGAAATTTATGAGGAAGAAAAAGAGTATCCCATCTGGAATCTGGATAACTATACAGAGTATCTGCCTGTTGTAAACGGTGAGGTATATGCACCATTCCGCCAGATTATGAAGGAAGCCTTTGAAGAAAATGTACAGATTGGGTATGACAACGGTGTGATTACCGCTGCCTGCGATTACTTCCCAAGCTATAAGGAAGTAAAGTTCACGGTTGGCGAAAACACGGTATACACCGATGGCATTGCACATACCATTTCGGGTCCTGCTGTGATTGAAAACGGCGTAACCTACGTTTCTAAATCCTTTATCGAAGAAATCTTAGGCTGGGATTATTTCTATGCAGAATACAATCTGATCGAAAAAGTGTACAGATACGATATTTACACAAATAGTTATTAAGCTTAAAAGTCTCCCCAAGGGAGACTTCAGACTGTCGAAAAAGTCGTTCTACCGCAAACAAAGAACTTTTTGTCATTCTGAGCAAAGCGAAGAATCTCTGGGTTGAACAGATGTTGAATGGAGCGGAATCCATCGAGGATTCCGCTCCATTGTTTGCTTTTTGCCAATTTGAACTCTACCGTACCTTTGTACGCCGACGAATTCAAATTGACAAAATATAACTTCCTTTTTCTTAAGTCTACAGCGTGTCGATAGGTTTATCGACACGCTGAAGTCTCCCAAAGGGAGACTTTTTTGTTTGTAAAAACACTTGAAAAGGATTTCAATTTATGGTATACTAAAGTGATTAAGTTTGAAAGGTGAAGGACATGGAAAAAGTCAGATTACAAAAGGTGATTGCAGAAGCCGGTTTAGCCTCACGCCGTAAAGCGGAAGAATGGATTGAAGCAGGTCAGGTCAAGGTGAACGGCAAGGTGGCACATCTTGGTGAAAAGGTTGACCCCGAAACAGATGAAATCTATTGCCGCGGTGAAAAAGTCAAGGCAGTTACCAAAAAATATTATATTATGCTCTACAAGCCCGAGGGTTGTGTAACCACCGTGCAGGATGAGTTTGACAGACCCACCGTTATGGAATATGTAAAAGACGTGCCTGCACGTCTGTATCCCGTGGGAAGGCTTGACTATAATACCGAAGGCTTGTTGCTCTTTACCAATGACGGGGACTTTGCCAACGGCATTACCCATCCCAAAAATAAAATCCAAAAGACTTATCTTGCCCATGTCAAGGGTGGAGAATTTACCAAAGAACAACTGGCACAGCTGAAAAAAGGCGTAAAGCTTGAGGATGGCATGACACAGCCTGCAAAGGTAAGAGTAGACACCATCTATAACAACGGCACAACGCTTGTGGAAATCTCTATTACAGAGGGCAGAAACCGTCAGGTGCGTCGTATGATGGAAGCGGTGGGGCATCCGGTGCTTGCTTTAAAGCGTATCAGCATCGGTGAGGTACATTTGGGGAACTTGCCCTACGGAAAATGGCGACATATGAACCCTAATGAAATAAATTCTTTAAAAAGTAAATAAAAAAGAGGAAAAAAGAATTTTTTGCAGAATAATAGAAATAAGCGGTAATTTGGGACTTTTTTCAAATTCTGCTTACATAAAATGTTAAATTTGCTGAAAAAATTCGGGTTGCTTCGGGATTTTTTCGGCCTTTATGTGTTTTAAAATGCTGTTACTGCGTTGCAGTAGAAACGGAGGAAGAAAATGGCAGAAAAAAGTAAGATTGAACTGCTTCGTTCCATCAAGGCAAAAGCGAAGAAGACAGACGGAACTGAGCAGAAGCAGGCAGGAAAGCTTACTGCAAGACAGAGAATTGCGGAGCTTTTCGACGAAGGCACATTCGTGGAAGTTGGCGCGTTGGTTCGTGCTAAAACTGCAAACATTGCAGATGCTCTGGATGCTTCTACCGAAGGTGTAATCACCGGTTACGGCTCTGTAGACGGCAGACTGGTGTTTGCGTATGCACAGGATGCAACTGTTTTAAACGGTGCAGTAAGTGTAATGCACGCAAAGAAGATTGTACGTATTATGGAAATGGCAAAAAAAGCAGGCGCAGTACTGATTGGCATTGCTGATTGTGGCGGCGGTGTGCTGGAAGAAGGCATTGAGCTTTTGGAAGCATACGGCGACATCATGACCAAGGCTATGGAAATCAGAAGCTCTGTTCCGCAGATTACCGTAGTTGCAGGCTACTGCACAGGTATCTCTGCAATGATTGCTCAAATCAGTGATATTGTGATCATGGCGGACAAGGGTGCAAAGATGTACCTGCAGGCAGGTCAGTGCTTTGGTATTACCGACGAAAGCTTTGGCGATGCAAAGTCTGCATTAAAAGACGGTACTGCACATTTAATCGCAGATACCGATAAAGATGCATTGGCTCTGGCAAAGGATGTTTTGGCATTTTTACCGGACAACCTCTTAACCGAAGCTTTTGTAGAAGTTAACGAAGATGATGTAAACCGTGGCTGTGCAGTTGCTGCGGCTATGGCTGAAAGCAATGTATATGATGCAAAGGCAGTTTTAGCTGACATTGCAGACGCAGGTTCTTTCTTAGAACTTAAGAGCGAATATGCAAAAGAAGCGGTTATCGGCTTTGCACGCATGGACGGTAAAGCAGTTGGTATGGTTGCCAACAACCCCGAAGTGAACGAGGGTGCACTTACCGCTGAATCCATGGCTAAAATGGAAGAATTTGTAAATGCATGTGATGGGTTGAATATTCCGGTTGTGACTTTGGTAAATACCAAGGGCTACGAATTCAAGCCCGAAAATGCAAAGGCAATTATCGATGGTGCAGTTTCCTTAAATGCTGTTTATAAGAGTGCAGGCGTGCCGAAGATAACCGTCATTGCAGGTAAAGCTTACGGCAGTGCGTACCTTACCATGGGTAACGGTGCACTGGGCTCGGATGTGGCGTTTGCGCTCCCGAATGCAGAAATTTCGGTCATCAATCCTGCAGGTGGTGCGGATATCTTCTTTGCAGATACCATCAAGGGTGCAAAGGATCCTTATACAGGCAGAAAAATGGCAGAAGACAAGTACAGAGATGTTTACAACAATCCGTATGTTGCAGCGGCAAAGGGATTGGTTGATGATGTGGTAGATCCTGCAGAGCTTCGTCCGATCTTGGTTACAACCTTAGATATGCTTGCCTCTAAGATGGATATGGAATAAGCTTTGAAACGGAGGAATAGTTTATGGAATTAACTTTTGCAGAAAGAGCATCCCATATGTTTACCGGTACGGTTATCGGTATTTTAACAGTTTTTGCTATTCTGATTTTCCTTTGGGGACTTTTGGTTGTCATGAAGCTTATTTTCGACCGTCAGCCTAAACCGAAAAAGGTAGAGGAAACAAAAACTGAAGCTGTAGCACAAACATCTGCTCCGCAGAATGATACACAGTTGATTGCAGTTTTGACTGCCGCGGTTGCATGCATGCTGGAAGCACAAGGTGCCCCTGCCACAAGCTTTAAAATCAAATCTTTCAGAAGAACAAACTAATTTTAAGTTAAGAAAGGAATTTTAGTCATGAGAAAATTTATGATAAATGTAAATGGTACTTCCTATGAAGTAGAAGTAGAAGAAATCGGCGGTGCTACAGCATCTGCTCCTGTAGCAGCAGCTCCTGCAGCAGCACCCGCAGCAGCTCCTGCGCCTGCAGCAGCACCTGCAGGCGGTACAAAAGTAAATGCCCCCATGCCCGGCACCATTGCTGACGTAAAGGTAGCAGTTGGCGACACCGTTACCAAGGGTCAGGTTCTGGTTCTTTTGGAAGCTATGAAAATGGAAAACGAAATCATGGCTCCTGCTGACGGCAAAGTAACCGCAGTGCTTGCAAATAAAGGCGCATCTGTAAACACAGGCGACGCATTGGTGGTTTTAGGCTAATTTACATGTAAAGGAATGAGAAAATAAATGATAGATGCTATTCAGAATTTTTTAAGTAGCACCGGTTTCTCTGCAATTTCATTGCAACAGATTGTCATGATTCTGGTATCCTTTTTATTGCTTTATCTTGCAATTGTAAAAGAATACGAACCGTTGTTGCTTTTATCCATTGCTTTCGGTATGCTTCTGGCAAATTTGCCGTTGGCAGGTCTTGGCTCCAATGACGAAGGTGGCTTGCTGTACTATCTGTACAGAGGTGTAAAGATGGGTATTTACCCACCCCTGATTTTCTTAGGTGTTGGTGCGATGACCGACTTTGGTCCCCTGATTGCAAATCCTAAAAGCATTCTTCTTGGTGCGGCATCACAGATTGGTATCTTTATTACCTTTATCGGTGCACTGTTCTTAGGGATGATTCCGGGTATTGATTTTGGTGTAAAAGAAGCGGCTTCCATCGGTATCATCGGTGGTGCAGACGGTCCTACAGCTATTTTTGTAACATCTAAGCTGGCACCGCATTTGCTTGGACCTATCGCGGTTGCGGCATATTCGTATATGGCGCTGGTTCCGATTATCCAGCCGCCTATTATGAAAGCGCTGACCACCAAAAAGGAAAGAGCAATTGTTATGGAACAGCTCCGTCCCGTAAGCAAAACCGAAAAAATCATTTTCCCGATTGCTATTACCGTAATCGTGTCTTTGATTTTGCCGGATGCGGCATCCTTGGTAGGTATGCTGATGCTTGGTAACCTCATGAAAGAATCGGGGGTTGTGGACAGACTTTCCAAAACCGCCCAGAACGAATTGATGAACATTGTAACCATCTTCTTGGGTATCACCGTTGGTGCTACTGCTTCGGGCGATGTGTTCTTAAAGCCGGATACATTAGGTATTTTAGTGCTCGGCCTTGTTGCATTCAGTATTAGTACTGCTTGTGGTACCTTGTTCGGTAAGCTGATGTGCAAGCTTTCGGGCGGTAAAATCAATCCGCTTATCGGTTCTGCAGGTGTATCTGCCGTTCCTATGGCAGCACGTGTATCGCAAAAGGTTGGTCAGGAAGAAAATCCGTCCAACTTCCTGCTCATGCATGCTATGGGTCCGAACGTAGCCGGTGTTATCGGTTCTGCCGTTGCGGCAGGTGTATTCATGGCGCTGTACGGCGGTATGTAATTTAAATGGAGGTAAATGAAAATGGCAAATAAAGTTGGTATTACAGAGACCATATTAAGAGACGCACATCAGTCGCTGATTGCTACCCGTATGACCACCGAAGAAATGTTGCCCATTATCGAAAAAATGGACAAAATCGGTTATCATTCTTTAGAAGCATGGGGCGGTGCAACCTTTGATTCCTGCCTGCGTTTCTTAAATGAAGATCCCTGGGAAAGATTAAGAAAAATTAAAGACAAAGCAAAAAA
Source organism: Clostridia bacterium (assembly GCA_017410375.1). Lineage (NCBI taxonomy): Bacteria > Bacillati > Bacillota > Clostridia > Clostridia bacterium. The sequence continues at coordinate 19,903 of JAFQQW010000050.1, forward strand.
CACCCCTCTGCAGATGTTGTTCCGCGGTCAGAATATCTTAGGCTACCGCCATTATGCAGATGATGTGGTTGAATATTTTGTACAGAAGTCTGTGGCAAACGGTATCGACATCATCCGTATCTTTGATGCGCTTAACGATGTTCGCAACTTGGAAACTGCCATCAAGGCTTGTAAAAAAGAAAAGGGTCATGTACAGGGCACCGTTTGCTACACCATCAGCCCTGTGCACAACATTGAATCCTTTGTAACTTTAGCAAAACAGTTGGAAAACATTGGTGCAGACTCCATCTGCGTAAAGGATATGGCAGGCTTGCTCACACCTTATGTGGCATATGACTTGATTTCTGCATTGAAGAAGAATGTTAAAATCCCGATTCAGTTGCATACCCATTATACCGCAGGCGTTGCTTCTATGACCTACCTTAAGGCAATTGAAGCAGGGGTAGACGTGGTAGATACTGCTCTTTCGCCCTTCTCTATGGGTACTTCTCAGCCTGCAACCGAACCCTTGGTTGCTACACTTCAGGGTACACAGTATGACACAGGCTTGAAATTGGCTGCACTTTCTGATTTGGCAGATTACTTTAAACCCTTGCGTGAAAAATACTTAGCAAGCGGAACTCTTAACCCGAAAGTTATGGGTGTTGACATCAATACACTTTTGTATCAGGTTCCCGGCGGAATGCTTTCTAACCTTGTTTCTCAGCTTAAGGAACAGGGCAAGGAAGACAAGTTTGATGAAGTGTTAAAAGAAGTTCCGCGTGTGCGCGAAGACTTCGGTTTCCCGCCCCTCGTTACCCCTTCCAGCCAGATTGTTGGTACCCAGGCAGTATTAAACGTATTGATGGGCGAGCGCTATAAGATGATTTCCAAAGAATCCAAGGCAATCGTTCGCGGGGAATACGGTAAAACTCCGGTAGACATTAAGCCGGAAATCGTAGAAAAAATCATCGGTAATGAAGAAAGAATTACTTGCCGTCCTGCAGATAAAATTAATCCCGAGCTTAAGAGACTGCGTGACGAAATCAAGGAATACATCCAGCAGGATGAAGATGTGCTGACTTATGCTCTGTTTGAACAGGTTGCACTCAAATTCTTTGAAAACCGCAAGGCTAAGACTTTGAAAACCGATCCGAACTTAAAAGATACACAGCAGAAAACCCATCCGGTTTTGTAAAAGCATTTAATAGCGGGTGCAAGAAATTTTTCTTGCACCCTGCTTTGCCGTAAGTGTGCAAATTCCAAATGTTGTAAAAAGAGAGGCTTTTACCGTGAATAACGATAATTTGTTAACCGTAATTGAAGAATCCTATAAGTCCTACAGTAAAGGACAAAAGAAAATTGCAGATTTTATCTTAAATCAGTATGACAAAGCGGCATTTATGACCGCATCCAAGCTTGGCAAAGAGGTTGGGGTCAGCGAATCGACCGTTGTGCGTTTTTCCAACGTGCTCGGCTATGAAGGCTATCCCGAATTGCAGGCGGCATTGGGCGAAATTGTAAAAAACCGTCTGACTTCCTTGCAGAGAATCGAAATCGCCCACGACAAAATGGCAAACGAAGACATTTTGTCCAAGGTTATCAACTCGGATATCAGCAAAATGCGTTCCACTCTGGAAAACATCGACAAAAAGGCGTTTGACAGAGCTGTAGAAGAAATTATGAACGCAAAAAAGCTTTATATATTAGGGGTGCGCTCCGCATCCGCCATTTCCGGCTTTATCGGATTTTATTTCAACCTGCTTTTCCCGGATGTGCGTATTGTAAACACTTCCTCAGCAAGCGAAATGTTTGAACAGATTCTGCGTGTGGGAGAGGGCGATGTGGTCATCGGCGTAAGCTTTCCCCGTTATTCCAGACGAACCATTAAGGTGCTCGAATACGCAAAGCGCAAGGGCGCAACGGTTATCGGTATTACCGATACAGAGCAGTCTCCCATCGCAGAGCGCTCGGACATCGCGCTGTTTGCCAAAACAGATATGGTGTCTTTTGTAGACTCTCTGGTGGCACCTTTAAGTCTTGTCAATGCCCTGATTGTTGCCATTGGCGTACGCAAAAAAGAGGAAATTACCAACACATTGGGCGAATTAGAGCAAATCTGGGCAGAATACAATGTGTATAATCAGGAGAACTAAATGAAAAAGTATGATGCAATCGTCATCGGTGCCGGACCTGCCGGTATGATGGCGGCAGGCAGAGCAGCAGAGCTGGGACTTTCGGTTTTGTTGCTTGAAAAAAACAATCTGCCGGGCAGAAAACTGCGGATTACAGGCAAGGGCAGATGTAATATCACCAATAACGCAGACATTTCTGAATTTTTTCAGAATATTCCGCGCAATCCTAAATTTTTATACAGCGCACTTTACAATTTTACCGGGCAGGATGCCATTTCGTTTTTTGAGGCGTTTGGTGTACCTTGTAAGGTAGAGCGAGGACAAAGAGTTTTCCCGGTTTCCGACCGGGCGCATGATGTGGCAGAAGCTCTTTTTCGCTATGTAAAAAGTGGAAAGTGTGATTATGTGCAATGCAAAGTAAAAGATATTTTGTATGACGAAGGAAAGGTTACGGGTGTTCTGACCGACAAAGGCAAGTTTGATTGTAATTTTGCGGTGGTTGCCACCGGCGGTAAATCCTATCCTTTAACCGGCTCGACCGGAGACGGCTATCGTTTTGCGCAAAAAGTAGGACACACCATTGTAGAGCCAAAAGGCGCATTGGTACCTATGGAATCCAAAGATACCGCCTGCAAAGCTTTACAGGGATTGACACTTAAAAATGTAGCGGTTACCTTGCAGGACGGGCAGGGCAAAAAGCTTGGCGAAGAATTTGGCGAAATGCTGTTTGCTCATTTCGGTGTGACAGGTCCCGTGATTTTGTCTTTAAGCTCGTTTGTGCCCCAAAGTGAGAGTTGGAAAATTGTGATTGACCTAAAGCCCGCACTTTCTGCAGAACAGCTGGACGCAAGGGTATTGCGGGATTTTGCTAAATTTTCCAACAAACAGCTTATCAATGCTTTGCAGGAGCTGTTGCCGAAAAAGATGATTCCGGCGGTTTTGCAAAAGGCGGAATTGGATGAAAGAAAGCCCGTACACAGTGTAACGAAAGAAGAACGAATAAAGCTGATTACAGTGCTCAAAAGCTTTGAAATAGAGTGCTATAAACTTCGTCCCATTGATGAGGCGATTATCACCTCGGGCGGTGTTTCGGTGAAAGAAGTCAATCCGTCCACCATGGAATCCAAAAAGGTACAGGGACTGTATTTTGTGGGCGAGGTTTTGGATGTGGACGCTTTTACGGGCGGATTTAATTTACAAATTGCTTATGCCACCGCACGGCTTTGCGGAGAGAGCATGGCAGAGAAAAAAGAGGAGTTTTGATTATGCAAATTGCAATTGACGGCCCTTCCGGTGCGGGTAAAAGCACCCTTGCCAAAACCCTGGCAAAAAATCTGGGATTTATCTATATCGATACCGGTGCAATGTACCGTTCTATCGGTCTTTATGCGTTGCGCAAAGGGATTGATATTCCGAACGAGCCGGAAAAGGTGGCGGCAATGCTTGATGAGGTACAGCTTTCCATCCGTCACATTGACGGCACACAGCACATTTTCTTAAATGGTGAGGATGTGTCGGAGGAAATCAGAAAGCCTGAGGTATCTATTGCGGCATCCAATGTGGCGGTTTTGCCTGCAGTTCGTTTGAAGCTTGTGGATTTACAGCGCATGCTTGCCAACAAAAATAATGTGATTATGGACGGCAGAGACATCGGTACATACGTTTTGCCGGATGCAGAGGTGAAAATTTTCCTGACCGCATCGGTAGAAGACCGGGCACAGCGTCGTTTTGAAGAATTACAGCAAAAGGGAACAAAAACCACCTATGAAGAGGTGCTGAAAGACATGAAATTCCGTGACAAAAACGACAGCTCCAGAGATTTTGCACCCTTAAAGCCGGCAGAAGATGCAGAGCTGATGGATACCACCGGCAATACACTTGAACAGTCGGTAAAGCAAATGGCAGAGCTGGTACACAAAAAAATGAATGAGGAGAAAAAGGCATGAAATTAGGTGTAGTCATCCGTGCAATTATAAAACCGTTTTATAAGCTGTTTTATCCGCTTAAAATCGAAGGCTTGGAAAACTTTGAGAAAGACAGTCCCTTTGTACTTTGTGCAAACCATAAAAGTAACTGGGACGTGGTGGCGCTGTATGTGGCATCGCCCAAGCCGATTTGCTTTATGGCAAAGGAAGAGCTGTTCCGTTTCAAGCCCCTCGGCTGGCTTTTAAAAAAGCTTGGTGCGTTTCCTGTTAAACGGAATCAGTCGGATTTGAATGCAATTAAAACAGCGGTTGCGACATTAAAAAGAGGCGATGTTTTGGGTATTTTTCCGCAGGGCACCCGTACCGACGATATGGACGACGATGCGGCAAAGGCTGGCGCAATTGTGGTTGCAAATATGGCACATGTGCCGATTTTACCTGCGGCAATTATTTCGGATTATAAATTATTCCATAAAACCACCGTTAAATTCGGCAAGATGTATCACTTTAACGAAGAACGGAAAAAGCTCAGCAATGAAGAGCGTCAGGCACTTGCGGCTGACCTGATGCATGAAATCCGCGCTCTTTGGGAGGAAGAACAAAAGTGAAGATACGTTTAGCTGAAACCGCAGGCTTTTGCTATGGCGTAGACCGTGCGGTGACTTTGGCGCTTACCGAAGCGGAAAAAGAAAATCAAAAAGGTATGTATACCTTAGGTCCTATTATTCATAACCCTGCTGTTGTTTTGCAGTTGCGGGAAAAAGGGGTAGCGGTTATAGACTGCGCAGAGGACGCACCCGAGGGAAGTAAGGTTGTTATCCGTTCCCACGGTATATCCAGACAGCAGGTAGAGGTTTTAAGAGCAAGAAACTGCGAAATTGTGGATGCAACCTGTCCCTTTGTGAAAAAAATCCACAACACGGTGGAAAGCTATTCTCAAAAAGGGTATCGCATTGTGATTGTTGGGGATGAAAACCATCCGGAGGTGCAGGGTATCTTAGGCTGGTGCGAAAATGCGACGGTTATTTGCGACGAAACAGAGGTCAGCGAAGCGATTTTTCCCGATGAGAAAGTCTGTGTTGTGGCACAAACCACATTTGAACAAAAAAAATGGCAAGAAATTAAAAAGAAAATATTGAAAATTGAATCAAAGTGTGTTATAATAGATACGATATGTAACGCAACGCACAAAAGACAAGCTGAAGCGGAGGCGGTTTCAAAGGAATCCGATGCAGTTATCGTGGTGGGCGGACGGGAAAGCTCGAACACCAAAAGGCTTGCACAGGTTGCCGGAAAGTATTGCGGAAACATATATTTAATTGAACGTGCGGATGAAATTTCCGATGTGGATTTTTCGAAGTACCATTCGATTGGTGTTACCGCAGGTGCATCTACGCCTGCGAGCATAATAAAGGAGGTCATTACCATGGTAGAAGAAAAAACAATTATTAATTTTGAGGAGGAGCTCGAGAAGACTTTAAAGCCTTTGAATAATCGAGATATCGTAAAAGGTACAGTTATCAGAATCACACCTACTGAAGTTTACGTAAACTTAGATGCAAAATCCGACGGCGTTATTCCGGTTAGCGAAGTTTCCTGCGACCCGAATGCAGATGTAAATTCCATTTTGTCTGTTGGTCAGGAAATCGAAGCTTTTGTTGTTCGTGTAAACGATGTTGACGGTTATGTAACCTTGTCCATGAAGAAGCTTGAATCTTTGGCAGGTCAGAAGCAGTTGGAAGAAGCTTATGAAAACGGCACACCTATCACTTCCAAAATTGTTGAAGTGGTTAAGGGCGGCGTTGTAGCATATGCGTTTGGTTCTAAAGTATTCATTCCTGCATCTCAGGCTGCAGAAAGATATACCGAAGATTTAGATTCCCTGCTCGGTACAGATGCAACCTTCAAAATCATCAACTACGACAGAAGACGCCGTAAGATTGTTGGTTCTGTTAAAACCTTAGCTGTTGCAGCAAGAAAAGAAAAGGCAGAAGCTTTCTGGGCATCTGCAGAAGTTGGTCAGAAGATCAAGGGTGTTGTTAAATCCGTAACAAACTTCGGTGCATTCGTAGATGTTGGCGGTGTTGACGGTTTGGTTCATGTTACCGAGCTTTCCTGGCTCCACATCAAGAACCCTGCAGAAGTTGTAAAACCGGGCGACATCATGGAAGTTGTTATTTTGGAACTTGACAAAGAAAACAACAAGGTTTCCTTGGGTCACAAATCCTTGGAAGAAAACCCCTGGACAAAGGTACAGTCCATGATTAAAGCTGACGATGTTATCAAATGTAAAATCGTTCGCATTGTTCCCTTTGGTGCATTTGCTGAAATTATCCCCGGCGTTGACGGCTTGATTCATATCTCTCAGATTGCAAACAAGCACATCGCAAAGCCCGAAGATGTTTTAGCTGTTGGCCAGGAAGTGGAAGCAAAGGTTGTAGAAGCAAACTGGGAAACACAGAAAATCGGCCTCAGCATGCGTGCTCTTGAAGAACCCGCTCAGGAAGAAGCCGTTGAAGAAGTGGCAGAAGAAGCAACAGAAGTTGTTGAAGAAGCTGCTGCAGAAGTTGCAGAAGAAGCAACCGAAGAATAATAACAAAAGACTACATAACGGGGTGGGTAGCTATACTCACTCCTTTTGTAGTCATTAGGCGGAAAAATTTTTAAGGGAGGAGCAGGCAAATATGCAGAAAAAAATCAGTGAAACCGCATTGTTTTTGCAGAAAAAATTCAATACGGTTCCGGATACCGTTCTGATTTTGGGAACGGGTCTTGGCACCTTTGCCGAAAAGCTTTCTGACACCGTTTCTGTTTCCTACAGCGAAATTCCGCACTTTCCCGTGTCTACTGTGCAAGGACACAAAGGCATGCTGATTAAAGGAAAAATCAGTGAAAAAGAAATCTTAGTGATGCAGGGACGCTTTCATTACTATGAGGGTTATTCCATGCAACAGCTTGTTTACCCCGTTCAGGTTTTTGCAAAAATGGGGGTTAAAACATTGATTGTTACGGCGGCTGCCGGGGCAATTAATGAGAGGTTCAAGCCCGGAGATATCATGGCGGTAACCGACCATATCAAGCTAACGGCAGACTGTCCCTTACGGGGGGCAAATCCTGAGGATTTAGGTCCCCGGTATTTTGATATGTCAAAAGGTTATGATAAGGACTTGATTCAGCTTGCAGATTCAGCCGCAGAAAAATGTGGCTTTTCTATACAAAAGGGCGTTTACGCTTTTATGGGTGGTCCCAATTTTGAAACACCTGCAGAAATACGCATGCTTAAAGTTTTAGGTGCAGATGTGGTGGGTATGTCCACCGTGCCCGAGGTTTTGGCGGCAAACCATGCAGGGATGAAGGTTTTGGCACTGTCATTTTGCAGTAACATGGCAGCAGGCATTACAAGTATGCCTCAAAGCCAGGAAGAGGTTTTGGAAACTGCAGAAAAAATGGGCTTCCGGTTTGAAGCTCTGGTGACCGAAATTTTAAAACAAATGTAATTTTGAAAGGATGTAAATGTATGAGTATTATCCGTAACGCAGCGCTTGCAAAAGACGGTCAGTTGAAAATTGACTGGGTTAAAAAGAATATGCCCCTTTTAAACGCGATTGAAAAGGATTTTTCGGAGCATAAATACTTTGACGGCTTGAAAATTACCATGTGCATTCATGTGGAAGCAAAAACCGCTTATCTGGCACAGGTGTTAAAGGCAGGCGGTGCAAAGGTTGCGCTTACCGGCTGTAATCCGCTTTCTACACAGGATGATGTGGCGGCAGCGCTGGCTAAAACCGGCATTGATGTGTATACCTGGCACGGTGCAACCCAGACAGAATATTTTGACCACTTAAAAAAAGCTCTGGAGTTTTCACCGGACATCTTTATTGATGACGGCGGTGATATTACCCAGATTTTACATGATGAATTTAAAGATATGCCCGTATGGGGCGGCAGTGAAGAAACCACAACCGGTGTACACCGTCTGCGTGCCAGAGAAAAAGCGGGTGCACTGCGCTTCCCGGTGGTTTCTGCAAACGATGCAAACTGCAAATACCTTTTTGATAACCGATATGGCACAGGTCAGTCGGTTTGGAATGCCATCAACAAGACCACAAACTTAATCGTGGCAGGTAAAACGGTTGTTATTGCAGGCTATGGCTGGTGCGGTAAGGGCTGTGCCATGCGTGCAAAGGGGCTTGGTGCGAAAGTTGTGATTTGCGAAATCAATCCGGTGCGTGCCATGGAAGCGGTTATGGACGGCTTTTCGGTTATGCCCATGGACGATGCGGCAAAGGTTGGCGATGTATTTATCACCGTTACCGGTTGTGAGCATGTTATTTTTGACAGACATTTCAAAGTGATGAAGGACGGTGCCATTTTGTGTAACGCAGGTCACTTTGATGTGGAAATCTGCATCCCTGAGCTGGAAGCACAGGCTGTAGAGGTTAAAGAAGTGCGCCAGAACATTATGGGCTATAAAATGCCCGACGGCAGATGGATTAACATTTTAGCTGAAGGCAGACTTGTAAATCTTGCGGCAGGGGACGGACATCCGGCTGAAATTATGGACATGAGCTTTGCCATTCAGTCTCTTTCTATGAAATATCTGTTGGAAAACCATGATAAAATGGAAAACCGTGTATATGTAGTGCCTGAAGAAGTGGACAACTTCGTAGCAGGACTGAAACTGAAAACAATGGGTGTCTCTATCGACACACTGACAGAAAAACAAAAAGCTTATTTGGATTCTTACGCCGAATAAGCGCAGGAAGGAATAAAACATGGAATTTAAGACATTACCGGTATTGCCACTTCGTGGCGTAGTGCTTTTTCCGCATCAGATTGCCCATTTTGATGTGGGCAGAGATGTCTCTGTAGAAGCAATAACCCGGGCTTTAAAAACGGAAAATACGGTTTTCGTCACCTCACAGCAGGATGCGTTGGAAGAGGTGCCTACCGTAGACAATATTTACGATTGCGGTACGGTTGCGGCAATTCGTCAGATGATTCGCATCGGCGAAAAAACCTATCGCGTGATTTTAGAAGGTTTATACCGTGCACAATCCGTGCATTTTACCGCAGAGGACAACTGCTTATATTCCGAGACGGTTCGTATTTACGAATTCAAGGCGGATATGAGCAAGATGGAAAACATTTCTGCAATGCGCCTTTTGCGTAACGGCTTTTCCGATTACTTTGACAGGGTCAAAAAAATTGCTATTGAGCCTTATTCGGATGTGGGACTTTGTGAAGAACCGGATGTATTAACCGACTTAATTGCAGGTCAGCTTTTGATTGATATAGCAGAACGGCAGGAGCTTTTGGCAGAGCCTGCCGTGGAAAAGAGAATGGAACGCCTGCTTGCAATCTTAGACAGAGAAAAGCAGATTCTGGAAATCGATATGGACATTTCCGAAAAGGTGCATCAGGAGCTGGATTTGCGTCAGAAGGAATATTTCCTAAACGAAAAAATTCGTGCCATCCGCGAAGAACTGGGTGATCCGCAGGATGTGGATGACGAGCTTGACAACTTTGCTGCATCCATTGAAAAATTAGGTTTAGCACCCGAGTACGAAGAAAAACTCATGCGTGAACTAGACCGTATGGCGCGTTTTTCGCCCCAGTCTCCCGAAGCAGGGGTGATTCACTCGTATCTCACTACCGTTTTGGATTTGCCCTGGAATGTATACACCGAAGAGACGGTGGACATGGAAAAGTCAGAAATGATCTTGGAGCGAGACCATTATGGCTTGCAGGATGTAAAAGAACGGGTGCTGGAATTTTTTGCAGTTAAAAAATTGGGGGGCGACCCGAAAGGCTCTATTTTGTGTTTGGCAGGCCCTCCGGGGGTCGGCAAAACCTCTATTGTAAAGTCTGTGGCAGAAGCATTAGGCAGAAAATATGTGCGCGTATCGTTAGGCGGTGTGCGTGATGAAGCGGAAATCCGCGGTCACCGCAAAACCTATATCGGCTCTATGCCCGGCAGAATTATGGCGGCTGTGAATCAGGCAAAAACCTCCAATCCGCTCATTTTGCTCGACGAAGTGGATAAGCTTTCCAATGACTATAAGGGTGACCCGTCCTCTGCACTGTTAGAGGTGCTGGACAAAGAACAAAACAACACCTTTACAGACCATTATATCGACATTCCCTTTGATTTGTCCAAGGTGCTGTTTATCACAACCGCAAATGATGTGGGCGCAATTCCGCCTGCATTGAAAGACCGTATGGAAATCATCGAAATCGCAGGCTATACCTACGATGAAAAAGAAGAAATCGCCATGCGACATCTGATTCCCAAACAGCTTGCCGTGTACAACTTGAAAAATGTAACCATCACAAGAGATGCCATTGAACGGGTAATACTGGAATACACCAAAGAAGCGGGCGTTCGTACCATGGAACGTCTGATTGAAAAAATCTGCCGTAAGGCGGCACGTCTGATTGTGGGCGGACAAAAGTCTGTCAAGGTAACCAAAAGTAACCTTCAAAAGTTCTTGGGTATTCCGAAATTCACGCAGGACCATACCGATAAAAAAGACAGAATCGGTATCGCAACCGGGCTTGCATGGACACAGGTCGGCGGTGAAACCCTTTGCATTGAAATCAATGTGATGGAGGGAAGCGGTAAGCTGCAGTTGACCGGTTCTCTGGGTGATGTAATGAAGGAATCTGCTCAGGCGGCGTATTCTTATGTGCGTGCCAATGCGGACAGCTTAAATATTCCGGCGGATTTCTATAAAAAGACAGATATTCACATTCATGTGCCCGAGGGTGCTGTGCCCAAGGATGGTCCCTCTGCAGGTGTTACCATGACCACCGCGCTTGTTTCCGCACTCAGCGGAAGAAAGGTGCGCTATGATGTGGCAATGACCGGTGAAGTGACGTTGCGAGGCAGAGTGCTTGCCATCGGCGGCTTAAAAGAAAAGACCTTAGCGGCATTGCAGTATGGTGCAAAAACCGTCATCGTGCCGAAAGAGAATAAAAAGGATTTGGAAGAAATTCCCTCCATTGTAAAAGACAACATCCGTTTTGTTCTGGCAGAGCATGTCAGCGAAGTGCTGGAGTGTGCACTCCTGCCTGAGGCGGACGCGGCACATAAAAAGAGAATCAGACGTATTGTGGAGCGCAAATCCGAAATGCAGTCTGCAGCAACAAATGTTTTAAATTAAGGAGTGCTTATGAATATTCATAATGTGCAATTTGAAATATCCGCAGTAGCGGAAAAGCAATATCCCCAAAAAGGACTTGTGGAAATTGCCATGGTCGGGCGTTCCAATGTGGGAAAAAGCTCTCTTATTAACAAGGTTTTAAACCGAAAGAATTTTGCAAGAGTCAGCTCCAAGCCCGGAAAAACCGCAACCATCAATTTCTATAATCTGGATAATTGCCTGTATCTTGTGGACCTGCCCGGCTACGGCTATGCAAAGGTATCTAAGCAGGAAAAGGAAAAATGGGGCAAAATGATTCAGCATTACTTAGATGTACGGGATGCATTAAAGCACATTTTTCTGCTGGTGGATGCAAGACATGCCCCCAGCGAGGATGATTTGATGATGTTGGAATGGATTCGCTATTTTAACAAGCCCTGCACCGTAATTGCCACAAAATCCGATAAATTAAAGCCCTCTCAAAGGGAAGCGGCGTTTGATTTAATCGCAGAAACCTTAGACATTGACCGGGAAGATTTAATTACCTTTTCGGCAGAAAACGGCGAAGGCAAAGACAAGGTTCTGGCAATTTTAGAAGCGATGTACTGAAAATATCAGAAGTAAAGGAGAGTAAAAAACATGGGCGCAAACAAAATTACGGCTCCGAAAGGAACCCATGACGTTTTGCCGGGCGAAGTACATATCTGGCAATACCTGGAAAAACAAATGCACAAAACCTGTCGTGAATACGGATACAAGCAAATCCGTTTTCCGGTGTTTGAGCATACCGAGCTTTTTAACCGCGGTGTAGGTGACACCACCGACGTAGTGCAAAAGGAAATGTACACCTTTTTAGATAAGGGTGACCGTTCCATCACACTCCGTCCTGAGGGTACTGCTTCTACCGTAAGAAGCTATATTGAAAACAATTTATACGCAAATCCCTTGCCGGTTAAGCTTTTCTATACTATCACCTGCTACCGTTATGAAAGACCGCAGGCAGGCAGATTCAGAGAATTCAATCAGTTCGGTATCGAAAACTTCGGCAGTGATTCGGCACTTACCGATGCGGAGGTTATTTCGCTTGCCATGCTTTTGTTAAAGCGTCTGGGTGTAGAGGGTCTTACCCTTTACATCAACTCTATTGGCTGTCCCGATTGCAGAAAGAAATATAACGAAACCTTAAAGGCGTTCTTAAAAGCAAACGAAAGCAATCTCTGTGACTTGTGTATCGATCGTATGGACAGAAATCCGCTCCGCGTTTTGGATTGCAAAAATCCGGATTGCCAGGCGGTATTAAAGGATGCCCCGACTGTGGATTCCGTGCTTTGCGATGACTGCGTAGCACATTTTAAGCAGCTTCAAAAATCCCTTACCGACATCGGTATTTCCTATGAGGTGGATACCTCTTTGGTGCGCGGTCTGGACTATTATACCAAGACGGTATTTGAAATCAAATCGGGTGATTTGGGTGCCCAGTCTACCGTTTGCGGCGGTGGTCGTTATGACGGATTGGTTGAACAGCTAGGCGGCGTAAGCACACCGGGTATTGGTTTCTCTTTGGGTATGGAGCGCTTAATCAGTATTTTAGAAAAACAAAACAAGCTTCCCGAAGCACAGACTGCATGTGATTTGTATATCGGCTCTATGGGCGAAAATGCGGCAGCTTTTGCTTTTAAGGCATGCTACGCATTGCGCGAAAACGGTATTGCAGCAGAATTTGACCATTTGGGTAAGAGTGTAAAGGCACAAATGAAATACGCGGATAAAATCGGTGCTGCCTACAGCGTTGTCATCGGTGATGATGAACTGGAAAAAGGCGTTGCAACCTTAAAAAATATGCAAAACGGTGAAACGAGCGAAATTCAACTTTCCGATCTGCTTGCCGGAAATTTTAATGCATAATTAAAAAACTTTCCTTCTACAGAAAGGATTTTTCAAAATGATAAAGGTTACAAATTTAACAAAAAAATACGGAAATCACACCGCGGTCAACGGAATCAGCTTTGAAATCGGTGACAATACGGTTTTAGGCTTTTTAGGGCCTAATGGCGCAGGAAAAACCACCACCATGAACATGGTTTGCGGTTATATTGCAAGCACCGACGGTGAAATTCTGATTGACGGACATGATATTCTGCAGGATCCTATTGCAGCTAAAAAATGCATCGGGTATCTGCCCGAGCATCCGCCCCTTTATTCGGATATGCTGGTTTCAGAGTATCTGGCATTTGTATATGAGCTTAAAAAAGTAAAGGGAAAAGATAAAAAAGAAAAGGAAGCACATCTTGCGGATGTTATGGAAAAGGTAGGACTTACCCATGTAAAGGACAGAGTCATCAAAAACCTTTCCAAAGGCTATCAGCAACGTGTGGGCTTTGGTCAGGCACTTGTGGGTGACCCGAAAATTCTGATTTTAGACGAGCCGACGGTTGGCTTAGACCCCAATCAGATTGTGGAAATCCGAAGCTTAATCCGAAGCCTTGGCGATAACCACACGGTTGTTTTAAGCTCGCATATTCTGTCTGAAATCAGTGCAGTTTGTGATGAAATTATCATTATCAATAAGGGTAACATTGTGGCAACCGGCGAAACAAAGGAACTGCTTGAAAATGCGACCAAGGCAGGTGCAGTTAAGCTTACTGCCATGCAGTCGGCAGAATCCGTTTTGTCTGAACAACCCTTTGTGAAAGCGTATGAAACCCTTTCTGAGCAGGAGGATGCGTTTACATATCAGGTAGAGCTTGAGGATGAATCCAAGTTAAAGGATTTGAGTGTTGCACTTTCGAGTGCCGGCATTGCGGTGCTTGAAATGCACAAAAACGAAACCAGCTTAGAGCAGTTGTTTGCACAGCTTACGACAGAAGAGGAGGGGAATCAATAATGAAAGCCATCTTTAAACGCGATTTTGAGAGCTATTTCAATTCTCCCATCGGCTATTGTTTTGTAGCCATGATTCTTGCCATCACAGCCTTTTTCTTCTATCATTACAACTGTGTAGGCAGAGCAATCAGCTTAAACTCTGTGTTTTATGATTCGGTTGTGGTATTTATCTTTGTGGTGCCGTTGCTTTCGGTAAAAATGCTTTGCGAGGACCGCAAAACAAAAACCGACCAGATTCTGATGACCGCACCGGTAACCACCACCGAGATTGTGCTTGGCAAATACTTTGCCGCTCTTGGGGTGTATGGTGTATCGCTTCTTGCGACCGGCATCTATGTAATCGTTCTGGCATTGTTCGGTAAACCTGCATACGGTGAAATTCTTACAGTATATATCGGTTTTGCTCTTTTGGGTGCGGCGTTTATCAGTGTGGGACTTTTTATTTCCTCCCTGACCGATAACCAGTTTCTGGGCGTGCTTTTCAGCTTTATTACTTTGTTTGTCATGTTTTTACTGGGAAGTGTGTTGAGCTACATCACAAACCCGATTTTACACGCAATTGTAGGATGGTTTGCCATTTCGGTTAAGTTCAGCCCCTTTGCAAACTGTTTGCTGGCTTTGGATTCTATTGTATATTACATCAGTTTTTCTGCGGTGTTTATCGTGCTGACGATATTCTCCGTAGAAAAAAGAAGATGGCGCTGAGGAGGGGAAACAGAAATGCGAAAAAATAAAAAATTCGGTCTTTTCTCTGTCCTTTTGGCGGTATTTATGATTGCAATCATCATTTTAGCCAATTATGGTGCAGAATTGCTTTGTAAAAGATATCCCTTAAAAGCGGATATCAGTGAAAATAAAATGTATTCGTTATCCGAATATACTAAAACGGCACTCAAAGATTTAGAAAAAGAAGTCGATGTGTTTGCCATTTACAGTACCGGCTCGGAAAACGATTTTATACTTGAAATCCTTTACCGCTACCAGAGAGAAACGGAAAAAGTTAACGTTTCGGTGGTCGGAGAAAAAGAAATGCCTGAGTTGTCGTATAAATATGACAAGGGAAATAACGGCTTAAGCAACGGTTCGTTTATCTTTGTTTGCGGGGATAAATTCCGCATCGTAACCGAAAACGACTTGAGTGACTATAATCTTTACACCAGACAAGAAACCGAAATGTATGCCGAAGAGCAGTTTACCCAGGCAATACTGGAGGTAACCTCCGACGCGACAAAAACGGTGTATACTATATCGGGTCACGGCACAGATGATGGCGGTTTGGACGGAATTTTAAGCAAAAACGGCTATGTAAAAAAGGAAATTTCGCTGGTAAACAACGAAATTCCGGAGGATTGCACCGTTTTGATGCTTCGGAATCCTGCTACCGACCTCTCGCAGACAGAGCTTGCGGCACTGGATGAATATCTCTACAACGGCGGAAGTCTGCTTTTGCTGTTTAATCCCGCAGTTTATGACCTTTCGGGAACCTATGCATATCTTTCATCCCGATGGAATATCAATGTCACCAACGAATTGGTTGTGGAAATGAATCCCAATCGTACCCAGAACGGACGTGAATTCTTCGCTTCCGGCGCAGGGCACGAAATTGGTAAAAATATTTTGGATGTAAACGATGCAAACGGCTATGTCCTGGCATCTTTCAGCAAATCTGTTGAACCTATCGCCGGTACAAAAGCAAAATGCGTGATGCGTACCACCGAATCCGGCTTCAAAATTCCCTTCGGGATGATTGAAAACGAAGAGGATATGATGGAATCCATTTATGCGGCAGGTCAGGCATCTATTGCGGCTACCTCTGAAATGAACGAGGGTAAGATTGCGGTGTTTGGCTCTTCGTACTATTTTGTGGATTCTGTATTCGAAAATCCTGATTTTGTAAACAAAGAACTGTTTTTAAATACCTTAGAATGGTTGCACGGAAACAAAATCAATACAGGCATCCGTCCCAAGAGCCTTATTGGTAAAACCTTAACCATCACGCAGGCACAGCAAAATATTATCACGGTTTTGATTGTTTTGTTCCCACTCCTTATTCTTGCCTACGGCATTTATACCTGGATAAGGAGAGTGCATAAATAATGAAACAGAAGAAAATGTTACTGATTTTGCTTTGTGTGCTGATTGTTTTGGTTTTGGGGATACTGTTTTTGCTAAAAGAAGATAAACCAAACCCGACGAATCTGCAGAACGATGCAGAAACAGAAGAACGCTTGGTTGTGTTTACCGCAAAGCAGGAGGATATTCAAAGCGTCACCTATACCCATCCCGAAGAACAGTTCACGTTAGAGCTTACAGACGGAATATGGTTGATTAAAGAACAGCCAAAGCTTCCGGTTTCACAGCCCCGTGCCGATGGTGTTGCCTATGATATGGCAGAATTCATAGCCCGGGAGGTTGTGGAGGAAGATGCTGAAAATATTGAAAAATACGGGCTGTTACCTGCACAGATTACCACAACTTTAACATTTAAGAATGGAAAAGAAGTTCCATTTTATGTAGGTGCTAAGGTGCAGGGGGAAGAGCAGTATTATGTAAAAATCGGCGAAAGTAACACGGTGTACGCGGTTGACGTTTCCCAGTGTGAATCCATTACATATACCATGCAGGATCTGATGGCAATGACCATGCTGGAGCTTTCTCAGTCAGAAATTGCTTCTGTGGAGGTTACCCAAAAGGACGGAGCGCATTTCTGCGTTACAAAAAGCGCAGAAGATGGTTTTGAACAGTGGTTCTTCACCGAGCCGTTCAGCTGGGGCGTGGATGAAACGGTTATTGAGCAAAAGCTTCTGACATTTCTGTACAGAATTGATGCTTTTTCCTATGTGACCGATAAATCGGATGCTGAGCTTGGGCTTGCCAATCCGCAGGCAACCGTAAAAGCGAAGCTGACCGACGGAACAGAGCGAACCGTTCAGGTGGGCAATGTAGATGCCGAGACAGGAAATGTTGCGGTAAAAGTAGACGGTATTTCGTATCCCGGTATCGTGGATTTGCAAATAATACAGTTGACAAAACTTACAAAATTTGATATTATAGATAAGACGGTTGAAATTGCGGACTATAACGATATCGACAAGGTAGAACTTGAAGGGGAAGCGGAGGCAACATTGGTTTACAGCGACCCGTGTTCCTTAAACGGAAAGTCTGCATCAAAGGAAACCGCCATCAAGCTTTACAGCGATATCTGTGAGCTGAAAATTGATGCAGAGAATGGCTCTGTATCGGGCGCACCGGTGATGACGGTGACGCACACCTATAAAAACGGCAACACGAAAAGCTATAAGATATATCAGCAGGATGCGTTCAATTATGTAGTCACTGCAGATGACAAGGCATACTTTGTCATTTTCAGAGATGCATTTATGGCATGGAAAAAGCAAATTGAAGCATATCTGTAAGAATTTAGGAGGAACTCTGAATGAGCAAATATGAAGAACTGTTGGCGCGCGGTCTGGTTGCACAAACTACCCACGAGGCAGAAATCAGAGAATTGATTGACAACGGAAAGGCAACCTTTTATGTTGGCTTTGACCCCACGGCAGACAGCCTGCATGTAGGTCACTTGCTGGTTATGATTGGCATGAAGCACTTGCAGGAAGCAGGAAACAAGGTTGTAGCTTTAATCGGCGGCGGTACCGTTATGGTTGGTGACCCCACCGGTAAAACCGACATGAGAAGAATCATGGGCAGAGAAGAAATTGATAAAAACTGTGCCCGTTTTAAGGAACAGCTTTCCAGATTTATTGATTTTACCGATGACAAAGCCATTATGGTCAATAACGGTGACTGGCTGTTAAATCTCAATTATATTGAATTTTTGCGTGAGGTTGGCGTACATTTTTCGGTAAACAAAATGCTTACCGCGGAATGCTTCAAAACTCGTCTGGCACGCGGTCTGTCCTTTATTGAATTTAACTATATGCTTATGCAGAGCTATGACTTCTACAAACTGCATAAAGACTATGGCTGTAACTTAGAGGTTGGCGGTGACGATCAGTGGTCGAATATCTTAGGCGGTGTTGAACTGGTTCGCCGTATGGACAGCGAAGAAGTTTACGGCTTAACCTTGCCGTTGCTTACCACTTCCGATGGCAGAAAAATGGGTAAAACCGAAAAAGGTGCTCTCTGGCTGGATAAAGAAAAATGCTCGCCCTATGATTTCTATCAGTACTGGAGAAATGTGGACGACGCAGACGTTGTCAGCCTGATTAAAAAGTTCAGCTTCAAGCCTTTGGAAGAATTGAAGCAGTTTGAAACTATGGAAGGTGCAGAGCTTAACAAAGCAAAGGCTTTCTTAGCTTACGAAATCACCGAACTGGTACACGGCAAGGAAGAAGCGGACAAAGCCAAAGCAGCTTCCGAAGCAGCTTTTGGTGGCGGTGCAAATGCCAATATGCCTTCTGCAGAAATTGTGTCGGCTGATGTGGGTAATGTAACCGTTTTGGATTACATTGCAAACGCAAAGCTTACCCCTTCTAAGGGCGAAGGCAGAAGACTCATTCAGCAGGGCGGTCTGTACTTAAACGATGTCCGTGTTGAAGATGTTGACCGCGTATTTGGTGCAGATGACTTTAAAGACGGCACCGCGGTATTAAGACTTGGTAAAAAGAAGTATTTCAGAATCACAATTGCATAAAATAAAAGGGAGAAATCTTTCTCCCTTAATATGCACTCGTAGCCCAGCTGGATAGAGCGTCAGACTCCGACTCTGAAGGCCGCAGGTTCGAATCCTGTCGAGTGCGCCACATAAGGACAACAACTTTGATAGAATTGTTGTCCTTTTATTTTTGCCTTTATTTAAGCCTTTTTCGGGCTTCCCATTATAATTTCACATACAAAAATACCGCTATCCGAGCGTAAAATTCCGGGTAGCGGTTATTTTTTTATATTCAAATCGTGAAATTTATAGGGTAATCGTCAAACTTATGGGGTAATCGTGAAATTTATATGGTAATCGTTAAATTTATGGTGGTATTCGTGAAATTTTTGAGTAATAGTGATAAAATGTACCCTATAAAATGGACACTTTAAAAGTGTGAATCCATAATAATGGACATGTTAAAAGTGTGAATCCCAATCTATGGACATACTGAAAGTTTGAATCCTGGGTTATGGACATAATAAAGATTGTAAATGAAAAAAACGATGATATAATTGATTAAAAGGAGGAATTTAAAAATGGCTTTGAATTATTTTACTCAGGATGAAGTGCATGAACTTTTGATGAATCCATATACACGATGGAATACTCACTTTGATAGAAAGTGGGTATTCTGTTTTTTTGCTCAAAATCCCTTTTTTTAAGGGTTTTACGGCACTTCCAACGATTTTGAAGCACTGCAACTCGAACTGAATTTGGTGTTTTTTCCATTTCATTTTGCAAAAATAAACACACGCTCTTCAGCACCCGTCAAATTTATGGTGTATTTGTGAAATTTTTTCAGTGTAATGGATACCTTTAAAGTGTGAATTCTTATAAATTGTTTTTCCGGTATTTCGACGGAGAAATATGATAATGTTTTTTAAAACAGTTGCTGAAATAGTAAAGATTTTCAAATCCGCATTTTTCAGCAATTTCGCTGATGGATAATGTGGTGTTGAAAAGCAAATCAGTTGCAAGATTTAAGCGGTATGTACAGATGTATTCTGTGGGCGTTTTTCCTGTCTCTTTTTTAAATTTCAGTAAAAAACCGGTGTGCGTCATGTGAACATGGTCAGCAAACTGCTTTATTGAGATGGATTCTTTATAATTTTCAGAGACAAAATCATAAAAAGCAATCGTTTCATTTGAAACGGAGTTATAGTGTTGCTGTATCTCGGAAAAAGATTGTGCCGCCAAATCTATTGCAAAATGTTCACATAAATCGTTTTGGTTATTTTTTACGGCATCATATAAAAGTGAAATGGTACTGTTTTTTCTGAAAACATCTTTGTAAGATAAAACACCGCTTGTGAAAGGAAGTGTGTTTACATATTGTACATAAATTATTTTCAATGGTTGTAAGATATGACGCTTGAAAGAAACACCTTTTTCAAAAAATAAAACTGATTTTTCGTGCACAATCGTTTTCTTTTGATTTATTGTAAGTTCAAAGCTTCCTTCCAACACAATTATTAAAACATTTTCAGCGTGCGAGCCTTCTTCTATCACAAATTTGTTTCTTTTTATGATACCAAACAGCATAACGAACCTCTTTTTTAGAATTATTATAAAAATATTATAAAACAATGTATTTAATTTGTCAATTATAGAATGTATAATTATGGTAGGATGTTAAAATTTTTATAAAAGGGTGATATTATGTTGTATACAAATGAGTTGGAAACTATATTTTTTGCGGATGTTGTAGTTGCAGGCGGCGGACCTTCCGGTATTGCGGCTGCAATTTCAGCGGCAGAAATGGGAAAAAAGGTTTTGGTGCTTGAACGGGCAGGTGTTGTGGGCGGATGCTTAACTATAGGACATGTTTCACCAATTTCGGGTGGTCACGGTGAAAATACCATGGCGAACCGCATCAACACATATCTCGCTGATACAACTAAGTATGGCGTAAACAATTTTGAAAACACAAAAATCAAGCTTACAGACCTATTGGACAAAAAAGGAGTAGACGTATTTTTAAACACTTCTGTGTGCGATGTTATCCGTGAGAATGGCGAAATCAAGGCGGTTGTTATTTCTACACAAAGCGGCTTAAAAGCGGTAGAAGGGAAAATGTTTATTGATGCAACAGGTGATGGCGTGCTTTCTTATCTTGCTGAAGAAAACGTTGAATACGGCAGAGACGACGGTTTGGTACAGCCTACATCTGTAATGTTTACGATAACTGGTGTAGATGAAAATCAGCCTTTGCTTTGTCACCATGAGGCAATGGATACTGTGCTTAAAAAAGGCAATTACTTGCAGATGTGTAAGGATGCTTGCAAAAACGGTGTTTTGCCTCCTGAAATTGATATTGTGCGACTTTATGCCGGAACGAATAAAGGAGACAGAGTTGTAAATGCAACCCAGGCTAACGGCTTCAACCCACTTGAACCTGCTGATTATACCAAAGCGCAGATTAAATTAAGAAAACAAATTGCGATTGTTGTAAAGTTTCTCAAAGAAAATGTTGAGGGCTTTGAAAATATCAGCGTAAAGGACAGTTCGGAGGGGATTGGTGTCAGAGAATCAAGAAGAATCAAAGGCATGTATACAATTTGTGCACAGGATTTGATTGACGGGAAGCGTTTTGAAGATGTAATTGTTCATAACGCGAATTTTCCGATTGACATTCATAATCCGAACGGTGCAGGGCAGGCAGAAAGCGAAACATTACCGGTGAAAGCAAAGCCATATGATGTTCCGTTTCGGGCGATTGTTCCGCTAATCAATAATAATCTGTTTACAGCAGGCAGATGCATAAGCGGTTCGCACAGAGCACACGCATCCTACCGAGTTATGAATATCGCTATGAACATCGGTGAAGCGGCAGGGGTTGCGGCATCGCTTTGTCTGGATTGTAATATGACAAACAAAGAACTTGACTATAAAAAAGTGCAGGAAGTACTGACAGGAAGAGGAATTGAATTATTTTAAAGAGGTGAATTGATAAATGAAAAAATTACTTTCACTTGTTCTTGCTATAGCTTATTTGTTCAGTGTTATTGCTCCGATGAGTGTTGCAGCGGAACAAAAACTGTTTACTGATTTTGAAGCATTTGATCTGGTAGTTGGCAGGCAAGGCGGACAAGGCGAAACGCTTCGTTTCGTGGTTCGCAAAGAAAATATTCCTTTTGACGCCGCGGATAAAAATTTATTGGGACTTAAAGTGGCGGGTAGTGTGAAAATTGACGGAAAAGATGTTGCATTCAACAGTAAAATTACGGCAGTTGAAATTGCAGACTCTACCGTAACTTTTTCTGTTGCACAAACCAATGAAGTGCCGCGTGCTGCATATGATAAAACGGCATTCAGTCTTAAAGTTTATCCGGAATTGTATATAGAAGAAGCTGTTAACGATGAACCAATAGCACAAGAAATGTCTCGTCCTGCAGCTGCACGTCCTGAAACTGAAATTGCAGTTTCTTTTAATGGTGAATGGATGCAGTTTGATGTAAATCCTGTTATTATAAATGGCAGAACTATGGTGCCTATGCGTGCAATCTTTGAGGCGCTTGGGTGCACAGTACACTGGATGGATGAAGCACAGACAGCGGTAGGTATACGAAACGGTAAAACTGTATTTTGCACCATAAACAGTATGGATGCTATGGTAGACGGTGTGGCAACTGTTATTGACCAACCGGCAGTTCTTTTAAACAATCGTACTATGGTGCCGTTACGATTTGTTTCCGAAGCGTTTGGCTGTACTGTGGAATGGGAAGAAAGTACACAGTCTGTGTACATTCAGTCTGAACAGGTGCCTGCAATTTACTATGTTGTACATGATGATTTTGAAACGCTCGGTACGTGGACAATCAAAACGGACGATAAATATTTGCAGGGGATTTCAGTAGCGGAGAACGAAGGCAAAGAATTTAAAGATTACAAACCTGCGATTGCAAAAATCCGCGTGCAGAAAAGCGGTAAATATAAACTTTGGGTTCATGCGAGAGATTACGCAAAATCGAAACCCGGTACTCGTTTCTTTAATGTTGCGATTGACGGCGAAGTGGCAAAATCTACCTTTGGTAAACACGGCACGGAAGGCTTTGCGTGGGAAGACGGAGGTGTGGTTGAACTCTCTGAAGGTGTGCACACCATATCTTTGCTTGATACATCCGGGTTTTATGCCCGTTGCAAAGGTATTCTTTTGACAGATGATTTGTCTTTTGTTGTACCCGGCGAGGAAGAACTTGAAAAAACAGTAAAACCGTTCAGTGTCGCTGATGAGAAATCGTGGACGTTTTATCCGCAGTACACAAAAGAAATTTTTGAAGCACACAAAACAGTATCTATTGAAAACAACAACAATAAAGTTGTTTTTTATCAGGGAAATTCATCAAAGGGTGCTTTGGTGCAGTATGAAATTTTTACTAAAAATCCGAGCACGGGTGAATGGATTTATACCAGAAAACGTAACGAGGAATCGGGTGTGTTGTTAAAATATGCAGATACTGCCTCGTTCATTTCAGGAAAAGAAGGCGGTGTTGCTGTTTCTGCAACCGTGAATGCAGACGGTGTTGACATTTCTAATAACACAACCAATTTTTATGAATGGGGACAGTCTGAATGGTTTTTCCCGTATGATTTCGAGGTTGTAACTGAAAATAAGATTAAACTGTTTTATGCTGACGGTAACCGCGCAACATTGACACAAACTTTTGAATTTGACGGACTTACCGATGATTTGAAAGTAACATCTGATGCAATATTTAAAACAGATGGTGCCTATTCCTTTGCTTTTTATGCAAATGATGGTGTAACCAAGAGCCAATATGATACAGTTACAGCACCTATTCTGTATAACAAGCACGCTGTGCCCGACAGTCCCGTTGTTTTACCCGAAGCATATATGTATACACCTATGAACACATTGTACTTTACAGCAGATAACAATGTAAAAACACCGGGTATTGCATTGACGCAAGGTCTTGCGGTTGACCCGGAAAGTACAGTTCAGGATTTTAATCACCCCGACAGTGCACTGTACGGCACTACATTTTATGCGCCCAATAATAAAGTTCGACCGCAACTTGTTGCACCTGTAATGGGTACTGAAAACGCGAATTTTAAAGCAGGAGAGTGCTATACATTCTCTTACAGAGTGCTCAACCGCTTTGAATACTGGTATGATACTTTAAAGCATGTTGCTGTTGATATGTATAACTGCAATGATATCAGAACCAATTACTATGGTTCCGTAAATAATCTGATTTACAATACAACCGACTTAATGATGGATGATGCATATGGCGGTTGGGATAAAGAGTTCATGGGACATTACAATATGGAAGGGCAGAACTTTGTTTCTCATGCAAACATAATGAGTGCATATCAGAGATATTTGATGACAGAAGACGAAGAGCTTTTGGAAGCACGCGTTGTTCCTACCATTGCGTATGCACTTTCAAGAGACACTGTGCATTATGCACCTACGAACGAAAATGACGGACTTACTTTAAATTATGCAAAAAATGCACCAACACCGCTTACAAATGAGACTATTGCGGCTTACGGCGCATCTGTGTTCGGTGGTCTATATGAAATGAGCCAAGGAAGAATGCCGTATCTGTTGGATTTTGCTTTAAACCGAAAGAAACCCAATTCGGTGTTCGATGCAGGCGCTTTTTATAAGTATACAGGAGATGAAGCGTACAAGCAGGAAATCATAAAACAGGCAGATAACTTTATTGCAAGCTATCCCAATGCGCCTGAAAACAGGGATACCTATATGCTGAGTACATTTGTATACGGTGACTACCTAAAAATGGTTTCTGTTACACTTGCGGCATATGAATTAACGGGTGAACAAAAATATCTTGACATTGCAGAAGAAGCGGGTAGACTTTTGATGTGCGTTGTGTGGACAACCGGTTATCAGAATGATTTTGCACAAAACACATATCGTGTTGAACAGTCGAAGGTAGCAGAGCGTCCGCTTAATGTTGATGTAACCGGGCATTCGTTTTTCTGGCATGGTAAACATAAATGGCGTCTCGGCAATGTGGATGGTGAAGCAAAACCGGCACAACAGCTTATTGCAGAAGGGAAAAAATCCATCCCTTCGGAAACGGTTCCGGGGTGGTTGCCGGCTGTTACCGGTATGGGAGCTGAGCATCCTTCAACACCGGGCAACGGAGTTGCAATCACAATGAATAACTGGTTGGGGGCTATGGTTCGTCTTTCTGAATACACCGGCGATCGTTTCTTTGAAACACAAGCCAGAAATGCGATTATAGGCAGATATCAAAATTATCCAGGTTACTATGTGAGCCGTTATATGACGCATCACATGCATGAGAATTATCCGTATGAAGGTCCGGATTTTACATCAGTTTACTGGCATCACATTCCTGTGTATTTGTCTATGGTTGAGGATTTCTTAATCAACGAAGCGTGGGCAAAATCAAACAGAAATATTGATTTTCCCGCGCTCTATCAGAAAGGATACGCATACTTTTATTCCTATCAATTCGGTCAGGCGCCCGGTAAATTCTATACAGAGGATGATGTATGGCTTTGGCTGAAAGAAGGTGTGGTTGAACCTGATAATATCAATATTGATTATATTACTGCAAGAAAAGATGGCGTGCTTTGCATTGCGCTTATGAACGAAGATAATGCCGAAGTTAGCACTACTGTTAAATTGGGTAAAGAAGTTGGTGAAAATATCAACACAACGGCAGTTCTTTTGGATGCAGACGGAAATGCATCTGAAATTTCTGTTGTAAACAGTCAGTTTACTGTAAATGTTCCGTCTAAAGGTATTAAGAGTGTAATCATCAAAGGGGTAGATTCTGTTAAAAAACCGGCTTTTGCGAAAGAGTATGTTTACTCTACACAGATAGGACAAACAGTGTCTGCACATACCAATGGTTATGGATATGTAATCCAACCTACTGCGGATAAATACTGGGCATACATATATATTACCGATATGCATGAAGCGGATGCTGTTGCAACGCTTACCTATACAGTTGACGGCAAAACCCAAACGCTTACCGATACAACACAAGGCTATGAATGGCTTGTAAAAGTTGAAAATCCTGATAGCGAATTTACATATACTGTAGATGTAATAAAGGGCGATGGTACAAAAGTAAGCTACGGTGGCGGCACACTTAAGGCTTTGGAAAGTACGGATGTCGAGGAGAAAGTAACGGTTGGGAAATCTTCTGTTCCTGTAGCAGGCACAACAGGTACTACAGCTGCGATAAATAAGCTTGTTTTCAAACCATTTGATTTTAAATATTCTACACAAGGCTCAAGCGGGACAAAGTTCCGATTCGTTTGCAGATTGGATAGTTTTCCGTTTGAAGTGACCGAAAACAGCTTAACAGGACTAAAACTTTCGGGTACATTCATTGACGGAGATAAAAAAATTCCTTTTGAAGGATATGTTCTCGGCAATGAAATGAGAAACAACAATGCAACTGTTGTGATTATATCTGAAACAGCTGATGTTAAGGCATCCGATTACAAGACAGGTACCGACAGGAATCATGTGTTTGATTTGCAGATGCTTCCACAGCAACAATAAAGGAGAATAAGAAATGTTAGCGAAAACACCACCTATGGGTTGGAACACATGGAATACTTTTGCAAATAATATAAACGAGCAGTTGATTAGAGAAACGGCAGACCTTTTTGTTGAGTTTGGATATAAGGATTGCGGTTATGAGTATATCGTTATTGATGACTGCTGGGCTGAAAAACAGCGTGACGAAAACGGGCTTTTGGTTCCTGATAAAGAGAAATTCCCAAACGGCATCAAAGCTGTATGTGATTATGTACACAGCAAGGGTTTGAAGTTTGGTATCTATTCTTGTGCAGGTATTCGTACCTGTGCAGATTATCCGGGAAGTTTCGGACATGAATTTTCAGATGCAAAACAGTTTGCTGAATGGGAAGTTGATTTTCTGAAATATGATTATTGCAATGTTCCGGGATATATTAATGCCGAAATTGCTTATGCAACTATGAGCATGGCTCTTAAAGCTTCAGGAAGAGAAATTCTTTTTTCTGCCTGTAATCATGGCAAAGAAAATCCTTGGAACTGGATGCGTTCGATAGGTGCACACATGTACCGTTCAACACGGGATA
Organism: Clostridia bacterium; assembly: GCA_017410375.1. Taxonomy (NCBI): domain Bacteria; kingdom Bacillati; phylum Bacillota; class Clostridia; species Clostridia bacterium. Next base: position 46,736 of record JAFQQW010000050.1, read on the forward strand.
TTTTGGACAATTTTGTTTCGTATCATGATATTGCTGAAAGTCAGATTGATAAGCTTTCCATGTCCTCAACAGGTTGCTGGAATGATTTGGATATGCTGATTGTTGGTATGCATGGCAAAGGGCATGTTGGTATTGAAGATGGGTGTACTGAGGAGGAATATAAAACACATTTTGCTCTATGGTGCCTGTTTAATACGCCTTTAATGATTGGCGGAGATATTCGTGCATTAAGTGAAAATTATAAGAAGCTCCTGCAAAACAAACATCTTATTGCCATCAATCAAGATAAAGAGGGAAGACCGCCTTTTGATATTAACAACTCTTATTTTAATACATACGACACCAAAATTTTCTTTAAACATCTTTCGAATAATGAATTTGCAATAGGCATGTTTAATTTTTCAGAGCATGATAAAGAACTGACGGCAACATTCCATAGTGCCGGTTTGCCTTATTACACAAACATAGGTTTTGAATTGATTGATGTTTTTTCAGGTGAAAACTTAGGTGTATATAAGGATAGTTACACCAGATATATTCCGTCTCACGGCTGTGCAGTGCTTAGGTGTAAATTTGCTGAATAATCAACTTGAAACCATAGACATTCAAAGTTTCCGTGTAACGCGGACAGATATGTTAAACAAATTTTTAAAGTATAGAGGCGTAAAAAAGAGTGGTGCACCCCCTTTTTGATTTGCACCCTCCGGGTGAAACGATTCTTTGAATTGAACTAAATATGTTAATTCTGCATCGTTTCTTCTTTATTTAAAGGCGTTGCCGAATCGTACAATAAAATGAATTTGTACTGAAAATGAGTATAGTTTGAATAAAAAAACAATCGAACCGGATGTGTTCGATTGTTTTTTATATTATTGGCTTTGTTTAGCGAAAAACATGCTTTATGCTTTGTTGGGTGTACGATTATTTGCGTAAGAGTGGGGGTGGACATTGTTATGTCTCACGGAATCAAGACTTTTCTGACAATAATGATATTTGAAACCGCACCTTTTAAAATGAAACCATAATTACTTAAATGAAACCGCACCTTTAAAAATGAAACCGTATTTTTGAATTTGAAACCATACGGGTTAAAGATGAAACTTTCTATTAAAGTTGTGGTCTTTACCCAAACGAAAAGCCCCACCATATCGGTGGGGTTGTTCGTTTGTTAAGAAAAGAAGGATTCGAACCTTGAGAAGGCACGAGGCGAGAAACAAAACAGTCCAGTGGACTGTTTTGGCGACGAGTGTTGCGCAGACGGGTACTGCGAGCAAAGCGGAGCGGTCGTCAAGCAGAGCAGATGCGAAGCATATGCCATCCTGTCGAGTGCGCCATAACGGAATACTCACTTTGATAGAAAGTGGGTATTCTTTTTTTTGCTCAAAATTCCTTTATTTCAAGGGATTTGTGGCACTTTCAATGATTTTAAAACGGTGCAAACTGAGCTGGATTCGTTGCTTTTTCCATTCCGGTTTACAAAAACAGACACACACTCTTCAGCACACTTCAAATTTATGGAGATATTATTGAAGGGTGTTTTGCTTTAGAAAAATTAATTAGCTGTTGAAATACTAATAAAAATATGGTAAAATTAAATTGAAATCTATACTATGAGACGAGATATTAGCGGTAAAACAAAAAAACTTTACTTTTTAAATGAAGTTTGTTATAATACTATAAAAGAAAATTTTTAGAAGGGGAAGCTATGGTACAAAAGCTGACAATAAAACAAATTGCTGATATGGTGGGGGTGTCGGTTGCCGCTGTTTCGTACGCTTTAAATGGGAAAAAAGGCATCAGTGACGAAACTCGCGAACGGATACTTGATGTTGTTAATAATACTAATTATACTCCGAATGTTAATTCGAGAAGGTTAATTCTGCAACGTAGTTTCAATATCTTGCTTGTGATTGACTCTGAAGATTCTCCGTTTAATAATTTCTTTTATGTGGAAGTTATAAATTCTATTGTTGAGCATTGTACTGCTGCCGGGTATAATACTGTATTAGTAAAGTTGACAGATGACTTTGACTCATCAATATTGAAAAATACGCTCCTACAGCACAATGCTGACGGAATTATATTTTTATGTGATATCAGTGATGAGCTTCGGGGAAATATCAGCAAATTGGGAGCACCTTTTGTCGTTGTCGATTCGCAAAGAAAGGAACCACCTTATCCCAGTGTTTATGCTGATTACTCTAAAGCATCATATTGTGCGGTAAAGTATCTGATAGAAAGCGGACATAAGAATGTAGCTATGCTTGATTCAGGAGATGTTCCGGAATATTTCATGTGTACACTTGAAGGCTACAAGCAAGCATTGTCAGAAAGTGGTATTGCATTTAATTCTGATTGGGTTAAGTCAGGGATTTCTGCAGAAACCGATATGCAAATTTTTATGGAAAAAATCACCGGAAAATCTGATGCGCCTACGGCAATATTTTGCTCGAGCGATTTTGTGGCAATTAATGTGATGAATTATCTTCAGAGGAGAGGGTATGTGTTGCCGGATGATTTTTCAGTATGCAGTATAGACGATATTGTTTTGGCGAGATATCATTTTCCCGCACTTACTACAGTTAAAATTGATAAAGTATCAATGGGTAAACTGGCTGTGGAAATGCTTGATAAAATAATCAACGAAGAAGAAACAAAGACGAGTATTGCTATGCCTTCTTGTGAATTGATTGTCAGAGATTCCGTAAAAAAAATAGAATTACAATAATAAAGACTTGCTTTTTGGCGCTTGAATGCCGTAAAGCAAGCCTTTTTGTTTTAGAAAATTTTTTAAAAAAATATTGACAAACCATGGTGTTTGTGGTATCATTTAAGCGACTTAAACGATTAAGTTAATACTTAAATGGAGGGATTTTTATGCCACTGTATGAAGATAAGCACAATGCAGAAAATTATGTAAAAGTAGGAGATTCTGCTTTGTCGCAAACATGGATTGGAAATCAAAAGGTTATTGGTAAGCTTGCCGAACTTATTGCTGAAGGAAAGAGTAAAATCTCCTTTGATGGTTGGTACGGTGTAGACTTTGAGGGCGTTGTTGATGGATTGAAAAATATGCTTGAGGGTGACAGCACTCTGTTTATCCCTGCATATACACTCTTTAAAAGCGTTGAACAGCTTAAAGAGTACAAGCAACCGAATATTACTGATGATCCCGGATTTGGTTATGTAAACTCAGACGGAAAAATTGAAGATTTAATGGACGATAATAAGGTAGAAGAGCTTTGTAATAAAATCAAAGCTTCGAAAGAAACAATTATTGTTTATGGCTACGGTGCTGCAACTGAGAAGTTGATTGAATGTATGGATTCTGTTGTTTATTTTGACAAAACTATGCAATCAATGCAGTGGCAGATGTGGGATGGAGAAATGATACCATTCGGTATGGATAAGCCTGACGATACATATAACTGGAAAGAATTTAATTATTGCGATTTTTACTTGCTGTACAGACACAAGAAAAATCTTTACACAAAGATGGACTACTATGTAGAAGCAGTTGAAAAAGATAATATGAAAATGGTCAGCAGAGCTGCTTATGATGAAATTATTTCAAAGATTGTAAAACAGCCGATTAAACAGGTTCAGATTTTCCAGCCGGGTCCGTGGGGAGCATACAGATACCGTGATTTATGGGATATTCCCGGTCTTGAGTGTAGCGCCTGGAACAAAATGTCAGGTCCTGAAATGAGCGTTGTTATAGACTTTGGCGCTTCTGATACTCTTAACATCCCATTGATTAACCTGCTTCAGTACAACGCCGAGGTAACAGGACCTAAAGTCAGCCGTAAGTATCCTGATCTTTTCCCGCTTGATATTTGGCTTGACGACGGCTATTTTGAAAAGCCGCAGCCTGCAGAACGCATTTCAATGCCTATTCATAATCATCCTGACAGCAGCTATGTGGAAAGACATTTTAATGAGCCATTGGGAAGATATGAAACTTATTATATTGCTGAGGCTTATGAAGGTGCAAATACATGGATGGGTTATTATGATGACTGCGATCTGGAAGCATGGGAAAGAAAGTGCAGAGAGTCTAACAATTTAGTTCCTATTGAAGATTGGAAAGAGTATGTTTGTAACTGGAAATCCAATGTGGGAGACTTGTATCTTATACCGCCCGGCACAGCTCATGGTCACGGTGGAAATCAGATGGTGCTTGAAATGGACACATCTCCATCTATAGCAGGTACTGAATATTCATTCTTCCAGTATGATTTTGCCCGCAATTCATGGGATGACAATACAAAAACAATGACAGGAAAACCCCTTAAAATGCATCTTGAGCATGGCTTCGATAATGAACGTTATCGCAGAGAAAGCTTTGTTAAGGATAAACTCCGTGCAAGACCTGAAATTGTAAGCTGGAACAAGGAATGGTATATGGACCGTTATTCTACACTTGATGAAATGCCTTTTGATGTAGAGCGTCTTTTCTTTGATAAGCGTGCAGAAAACACCACAGATGGAAGATTTCTGCAGATTCTGACATTGACAGTAGGACATAACGTAACAATTCGTTCAAAGTCTAATCCTGAACTTTCAGCAAGTATAGAGCGTCTGCAGTGTATCGCAATTCCTGCGTGCTTCGGTGATTATGAGATTATCAGCGAAGATGGAAGTGCCTGCACAGTTGTATGCTTCCACCTGAAGGATTGCTGATTTGACTGCTTGATGCAGACAGGGTTTTATGGCTCAGATGAAACCGATAAATAAGTGCCATGGGAGGAAAACTGTGAAAAAATATGAATCGTTATTCGAAACAAACATATATCGTTTTGATGGGGAAAAAAGCATATTAGAAGATAAGGACCTGGGAATATGTACAGATATTGCCTCAGTATTAACTCCCGGAAGCTATGTTACGGTTTGTGATTGCTTTCAGGGATGCCCTTATACTGATACAGGTTTTCATCTTGATATAATCACAGATGGCGAAAGACGTGTTAAAACTCAAAAATGGGTATGGTTGCCCAATGCAATGCTGAGGACAGGAAGCACGGATAATTTTGACATAGAAAGCATCACTGCGGTTATTCCCGGAACACGTGCTTTTGTTTTGAAGATAACTTATAAAAGTAAATCAGATGAAGATATAACTGTTCCTTTGCAGGCTGAATATCGCAGTAATCCGCGTAAAGAAAGCAACTGGAAATTTAGCATACCGGAGGCAAGGCCTGGAAAACTAAGTGACTACTACGAAGCGGACGGATGTGTTTTTTGTGAAACTGACACTGCCAAGGTGTGTATGAAATCATCTGTTGAAAATATGAAGATGTTTCCCGAAGCATACCTTTGGGAGGGAGAAATAACAATTCCTGCCGGGGGAGAAAAAACAGTATATTTTTCTGCTCATTTAGGAAGTAAGGATGCAGAGTTTGAAAATTCAGATTATGAATCAATGCTTAAGAAATCCTTTGACTGGTTGGTGAAAGAATCCGATAGAATATACAATAATTTACCTAGGTTTTCTTCGTCAGAGCCTGAACTTACAAATCTATACTACCGTTCATTGGTAACATATATGCTTTGCCGTTGGGAAAACCCGGATTTGTGCGTAATGCCTTATTTTAGCACAGGTAGCATAAATGGTTCGTGTATGTGCTCATACCTTTGGGATTATTGCGGCGGACTTATGATGCATCCTTTGTATGATACTTATGGAAATAAGGAGGCGCTCAAGGCGTATTTGAGAAACGATCTTACAGTATCTTATGCACTTAATCCGTTTACATCTGAAGGGATAGGACCATGGTATCAGGTTAATCAGGAAAAGGTTATTTGTATGGTTTATTACCATGTTTTGTTTACGGGAGAGAAGGAATTTCTCTTTGAAAAGGCAGCAGATAAAACAGTTCTTGAGTGGATGAGATACCATGCGTATGTATGTGACGATGTAACAAAAGATGTTGAGCTGTATGATTATGGTGAAGGTGGAAGAGACCACTTGGAACTTCGAAGGGAGTATCTGTATACAGGGGTTATGCCTGATTTGAATGCACGCAGGTATATGAATTACATGCGTGTTTATGAGCTTACGAAAATAGCGGGACAACCTGATGAAATGTTGCTTGAGCGTGCAACTGGGCTAAAGGAAAAGTTAAAAGACCTTTGGAACGAAGAAGAAAAGTGGTATAATTTTATAGACCATACCGGCAAACGTGACATAAGATGGACAGTGCAGATGTTCAAGTTTTTAAATAGTCCTGTTATTGGCGATGAAGAACGCACCGGACTGATATCGCACCTTAACGAGAATGAATTTCTTTCTAAATTCGGTCTGCACAGTATGTCAAAGCTTGACCCTGCATACCACCAGGATGATATAGATAATGGCGGTGGCGGTATTTGTACACATTTTACTATGCAAATATGTGCGCAACTCTACGAAATGGGTTATGATGCTCTGGCAACGGATATTTTGAGGCGGGTTTACTGGTGGGGCACACGTATGCCTTATATGGGGGATTCTTGTGCCGCCAATATGATGATGAACCGCGAAGATACACCGCTCCAGGGAGATATAAGTTCTGTCTCTGCAGCACAAATGATATTTTACTATATGTTTGGAATTCGTGCTGATTTTAAAGGGAATATAACGATTTCTCCGGTGAAAAATCGTCCTGCAGATAAAATACACATTGATCATGCACGACTTTGCGGTAAGGTGTTTTCAGTTGATGTTTGCGGAGATAAATTCTCGGTTGAAACTGAAGGAATAACACATAATGCAATGATAGGTGAAAAAGTTAAAATTTAAATAATAAATCTGTAGTACCTTTATAAATATCAAAAAAGTTTGCATTTGACAACAAAATCTATTTACTTTTAAATTGAGATATGCTATAATTCATGCGAATCAGCAATAAAACAGACATATAGCAAGAAGGGTGAGAAAATCATGATTATCAAAGCATTATCAGACAACAGAACCGTTCTGTTCGCAAAAGCTGAACTGGAAAAATATTTGTTTTTATTAGACAAAAAAATCCCGGATACATTTGTTACAGAATTGGGCTTCATGGACAAAACTGATGATGAAATTGACACGGTTGAAGTAAACATTGGTAAAAACGGAGGAACACTTAAAGGCTCTAATCCGAGAAGCGTTCTGTTTGCTGTGTATCAGTATTTGGAAGCACTCGGTATCCGTTGGGTGCGTCACGGTGAGGACGGGGAATATATCCCTGAAGGTGTTAAGGTTAATGAGAAGGAAGTTTCATTTACTCACACGGCTACAAGCAAATACCGTGGCACATGCTTAGAGGGGGCAACCTCTCTGGAAATGCTCCTTACCAACATTGACTGGGCAGCAAAGATGGGACTTAATGTGTATTTTATGCAGTTTACCAATCCTTACGGATTTATGAATCGTTGGTATAAGCATCAAAGAAACGGATATCGCCGTGATGAAAACCTTCAGCCTTTTGATGCAATCCGTTTTAAGGATAAGGTTGCAGTTGAAATTAAAAAGAGAGGTCTTTCGTTCCATGATGTAGGACACGGCTGGACCAATGCGCCGTTAGGTTTGGAAGAGCATACGAAGGAAGGGCAGGAACCCGAGGATGTGAAGCAGTATATGGCAACCGTAAAGGGAAGACCGAGAATGCTCTGGGGTAGCGCAGCAAATACGCAACTTTGCTATTCCAACCCTGTTGTCTGTACGAAAATGGCAAACTGTATTGCAGATTACGCGGAAAATCACCCCGAGGTGGATGTAATTCATTTCTGGCTGGCAGACGGTGAACACAATCATTGCGATTGTGATGCCTGCATGCAGAAAAGACCGTCAGACTGGTATGTGATGATTTTAAATGAATTAAATGACGTACTTACTGCAAGAAATCTTAAAACAAAAATAGTGTTTTTGGCATACATTGACCTTTTATGGGCGCCCGTGCAGGAAAAAATCAAAAATTTAGACAGAGTTATTTTAATGCTTGCGCCCATCGGCAGAAATTATGTGGAAAGCTATGCGGATGTGCATAATCTGCCGGAGGAAATTCCGTATGTCAGAAATGAAATGAAAAATCCAGTCTCGGTAGAAGAAAATGTGGCACATTTAAAGCGTTGGCAGGCAGTTTCTCCCGTGGACACCTTCAGCTACGAATACTACTGTTGGAGAAGTGCAAAACAGCACTACGGAGATTTCGGTACATTTAATCTCTCTAAAGTGATTTATGATGACATTGTGAATCTTAAAAATGTAGGGCTTTCAGGGATTGTTAGCTGTCAGGCACAGCGTGCATTTATGCCAAACGGTTTCGGACAGTATGTGATGTGCAAAACAATGTGGGATGAAAATATCACATTTGAAGAATTGACAGATGCATATTTTGAAGCGGCATTCGGCTCTATGGCTGATGATTTTAAAGGCTACTTTAAAAGACAGTCGGAAAATTCAAAAGCAGTAATTAACCGCACAAAGGAAATGTCCCTTGCTATTAAGCTGGAAGCAGAGAAAATGCTTGCTTTCTTAAAAGAAAAGCAGGACGAAATCAATGCTTTGCCCTATGCAAAGCGTAAGTCGGTATTTTACGCAAAATTTCACATGCAAATGCTTCTGAAATATATGACAGCCGAAATGGCAACAAGTGACAGCGGATATGAAGAGTCTTTAGATAAATGGGAGAATTTACTCCGCTTTATCAGTATTTCAGAGCCCGAAATGCAAATGGCATTTGATTTAGACCTGTTTTTAATTGATTTGGGAGTTATTCATCCCGAATTGAAAAAGTTCCCGAAGTTTGGTTTGGCCAAAGGCGGTGTTGCAGAGTTTATTCCTGATTGATTGAAGGATAGATACTGTCGACTTATTTAAAAATCATGTACAAACGAACACCATCCGAGACAAAAATCTTGGATGGTGTTTGTTTTTTATTTGAAGGCGTGTGTTTTAAAATGCTTGTTTTTTGTAATTACTTGACAAGTTACCTACGACCCCGTCCATCGCACTTACAGGAAACTTGGGGAAGTAGTAGGGCATGCTTTTAGCGTTGGCTTGAAGCTGAAAATGACAAATTAATAGGCTTGCACCCATTTGCACCCCCTATAGGTGATTTACACCCCCCTAGGTGCGTTTTGCACCCCCCTGGGGGAAATTCTATTAAACTCATACATACAACACAAACGAAAAGAAGGATTCGAACCTTGAGAAGGCACGAGGCGAGAAACAAAACAGTCCAGTGGACTGTTTTGGCGACGAGTGTTGCGCAGACGGGTACTGCGAGCAAAGCGGAGCGGTCGTCAAGCAGAGCAGATGCGAAGCAGATTGGACTGTCGAGTCTCGAATGAGTGATTTTTCGGGTATTGCCAAGGGCAGTCCGAAAAATATGAAATGCAGAGCCTCCCTACCCTCAAAAATCAAAGGTGGTTGTCCTTTTGTTTTTGCCTTTATTTAAGCCTTTTTGGGACTTTTTACAATAATATCATATACAAAAACACCGCCATCCGAGCGTAAAATTCCGGGTGGCGGTTAATTTTTATATTAAAATCGTTAAAATTTTGAGTAATCTATGCATAAGCGATGCTTAAAGAACTGTATCATCTTCAAATACGGCATTTTTATATAAATGCTTAATTTCACCATTGTTGACAACCATCGGCATTTTTTTGCTTTCGGTATGATTTTCGGTTGTAATGTTATCCAAAATCATCTGTTCTATTATAGTATCATCTCCTACAAAAATGGTTTCGACCGGAACATTTTCTTCTCGGCGGTTTAAATTTGAAATTTTAAGGGCTTTGATATACAATTTATTCTGAATATAGATAAGGGGATACACGTACGATGTGGCAGGTTTTCCGTAAACAGGTAAGCGGACTGCCTTGCTCGCATAAATATTATCTATAGTAATGCCGTCAAAAAAGCCTTTGCCTTCAGTTGGATAAAATCTGGTAATTCCAATACAATACTGATAATATGTGCCAAAGACATTAGTAATATGTACATTTTTGACCGGATGATTTGCGGAAAGCAAGCGCACTGCACTATGACAATCTTCTGCATAAATTCCGTCTATTAAAACATTTGAAATTTCACCGACAGAACCTTCATCGGCATTTAATGCCACTAAGTCATCATGACAAGCACCCTTTAAATTCCGGATTTCACCGAAATGGCAGTTTCCGTTTAAGTGTATACCATCCATATTGGTTGCTAAAGGATTCCCATAGTTAAAATCGAAAACGACGTTGTCTACTGTAAAATAAGAAACGCTATCTAAAGTAACCGCAAATGTAACCGGGTCTTTTAATGTCAGCGAAGAAATTCGAAGCCCTTTTACATTGTAGAATAAAAACATGAATCCTCTGTAGCCGCTTTGATCATAGTTACCGCTCAAAATAGGATTTTCTGTCTGTTCTTTGTTATTAAAATTCCATATACCCCCCTCTACCTCAATGTTTTTACAAGGGTAATCGGGCGAATATTCGTTTATAAAATCAAATAATTCAAGAGCAACTCTTTTCGAACAATCGGTTACGGTTTTGTTTTTAAGCATTACACAGTTTGAAGCCTTTGCAAGCTTTATTTCCGCATAGCGAGGTAATTTTAACTTGAAGTTTGAAGGTAATTCCAGAGGTTTTGAAATCAAATAATGTACATCGGGCATTGGCAGATACAATTCGTTATCTGATGTATCAATCAATTCCTGTAAGCCTTTTGTATCGTCATGGATACCATCACCGTATATTTTATTCATCATACATTCCTCCCGTTTTATAAAAAGATATTCAAGCAGGTAGAAAAATCAACCGGGGTTGACATATTTATTATGTGCATGTTATCAAAAGAATAGCTGTAATCCCAAGAATAAGAACAGCCAAATCTTTTCTTGAGATTTTTTCTTTAAATAAAACAACGCCTGCTATAATAGAAAATAAAATTGTACCAATATTTAGTACAGGAAAAAACACAGCACTGTCAAGCTTACCGGCAAGAACGGTGTTCAGTAGATTTGAAAGTCCGAAAGCGACGCCAACGCCTGCACCGGAAAACAGTTTTTTCTTAAGTTTTATTTGCATATCTCCTTTTGCAAATAAAGAAATTAAAAACGAAATAATGCTCGCAAAAGCAAACGCTGATATCAAAAAGCAAGTCTTTTCATCCGGATAGGGTGAGTTTTGCTGAATTTTTTGTACAACTCCAAGACCGCCAGATGAAAGCATCGCAATAAGCAAAGGTGTGATGTAGTTATCGCCACTTTTTTGTTGTGTGTTCCGAGATGATCCGGACACAATAATTGCCGGAATTACCATAAGGATACCTAAAATCTTAAGCAACGTTAGTTTTTCATTCCAGAACAAGCTTCCTGACAATGTTGGAAAAATAAATCCCAAAGAATATACGACCGAACAGATGCCGACATTTCCTTTTTTAAGAGCCACAGTATAGCAATATTGTGCAGACAAGAGCAAAAGGCTATAAATGATTGCATAAATGCTTGTTAACAAAGACGTGCTGTCAAAGTTGTAGCTTGTAGCAAATACCAGAATAAGGCTTCCACAGGCAAAAATACACGATTGTATAATAAAAAATTGCTTTGTACCAAAGTTCAAATCGGATATGCTTTTGGAAAGAATGTTGCGTACACTTGATAAGATGATGCTTGAAATCAGAAAAAACATTGTCATTGGGTTTCGCCTCGGATGATTCTCGACAATCTGTCACTTAATATTATGCGTGTATCGTCATCAACAAGACTGAACCGGTTGCCGTCATTCGGCGTACTCAAATAATTCCATACACAGTAGGGGATGTCCCATTCCTTTAATATTGTTATCATATCGTGCATCCAGTTTTCGCGCCACTTTATATTACAATGACGAATTGTACCGAATTCACCGCACCATAGAATTTTATCGGGATGTTTCTCGATAAATCTTTTTGCCGGCTGCAAATACTGTCTTAAAAATTCAATATCTATCTTTTCAATATTGCTGTAAACATCGTTTTCCCCGAAGAGTCTGTGATAATCTCTGTAACGTTCAATATCATCGGACGGATATGGCATTTTTCGGTTATAATACATAGGCCCTTCATGTAACACGCCCTGTTGATGCGTAAATTCCTGCGGTGCATAGCAATGAAATGTATAAATGATATTTTTGTCATCATGTACCTTGATGTAATCAAGTCCGGGAGGGTTATTCCACATTATACCTCCTACTATTATCAATCGTTCTTTGTTAAGGTTTCTGATGGCATTAATTGTTTTTTCAGCAACATAATTCCATTCGTCGGCTGTTGCATTGACAACCTCGTTTAAAAGTTCAAAAGCGACAGTGCTATCGTCCGCAAACAGTTCCTCAATCTTTACCCATACAGCTATAAACCTATCTTGCAACACTTTGTTCTGCATAAGTCCTTTTTCGTCTAAAATATCGCAATAGTTGCCGAGAGCCTTATGCATATTCAAAACCAGACGTAAATTATATTTTCTGCACCAGCAGGAAAACGCCTTTAGAATATCCAGTATTTTTTCTCTGTATTTGTATGCGCTTTCCTCAACTACGATTTGGTCAAAACCTAAACGGATATGGTCCATTCCGAGTGATGCTATGTATGCAACATCCTTTTCGGTAATATAGCTTTCAAAATGTTCCATGTCACCTATTGTAATTTTCATTCTTTTATCCCGAGACAAAACATTAAAGCGTTTGTAATTTGTAAGCCAACCACCAATACCTATGCCTTTTTGAAAGTTTTTTATCTGTTTCACAACACCCCTCCTTATGTGCTTATTCTAACATGTGTAATTATATAAACACTATGGTATTTCATAATAAAACTTGTATAAAACATATATTTGTGATATAATCACATGGGTGATATTATGAATTTGCAAATCAATTGCACGCCGGACGGAATAATAACATATCCTATGCACAGACACAACAATTATGAGATTATGTTTTATCTTGAAGGAACTGGATATCTTCGTACACAAAGCACAAATTATCCTTTTTTGCCGGGAAGTATTATTATAGTACCTCCGGGAACTGAGCACGGTTCAATTTCAAAAAACGGATTTAAGAATATTTCAGTCAGCGGTAATTTTGAAAACACTCTACATTTTAAAGACACGGTGACTTTATTCGATAATGCACAAAATGAAGGAAAATTGCTTGCTGAAATGCTTTACAATAACCGTCATAAAAACAATGACTTTCTTTCTAAATTATGCCTTGCGTACATACATTTTATTCTGCAATTTACGACTGTTACAGACAGTATTATCGTATCCACCAACAAAATTATAAATGAAATAGCAGACAATTTTTGCGATTATAATATTAATTTAAGTCACATACTTCAAAAAAGTGGCTATGCAGAAGATTATATAAGAGCCAAATTTAAAAAAATTACAGGTAAAACGCCAAACGCATTTTTAACCGAGTTGAGAATAAAGCATGCCACTTTTTTGATTGAAATATATGCAAATACATTTTCCCTTCAACAGATTGCAGAACGATGCGGATATACAGATTACATATATTTTTCAAAAAAGTTCAAGGTCGTAATGGGCATGTCGCCGAGTGAATATAAAAAGATGCATTTAAATGCCGCCATTGAAAAAATATAGTTTAATACAGACACCCGGGGGATATTATCTTGCCAAAGCAAAAAGACACTACCACTGGAGGAAATTCTATTAAACGCATACATTCAACACACGATGGAATACGCACTTTGATAGAAAGTGGGTATTCTGTTTTTTGCTCAAAATCTTTTCTAAATATGCAATTTTGTGTTTAATTCCGGCGATATTGCTAAATACAATGTGCTAATAAGAAAACAGGAAGGGGGAATGCATTTTTTTGTTGACAAGAAAAGAAAAAAGAGTATAATGAAATAGGTAAGTTGAGGAGGGGATAAAATGGTATCTGTTTTAAAAGCATGGAACACGGTTTTTGAGCGATTTTATTGCAGGGATACAAACTTGCTTTATGATTATGTGACAGATGTTTCTGTAAACAACTGGAACCATTTACCAACGCCTGAAGAGATTAATTCATGTATTCCCAATCCGCGTGGCTGGGGGACCGGAATGGAGGATTCGGCATTAAACGGCGGATGTCTTCTGGAGGCTCTTGTTTCGGCATATTCCTTGTGTGGCGATGAAACACTTAGAAAAACAGCAAGAAACGTGGCAGAAGGACTTTTGAGCTTAGAAATGAACGGATTTGTGGCAAGAAGTATTTCGCCAGAAGATAAAAAAAGCTTTTACCCCGAAAGCTCACGAGACCAGTACACGCATTATATATACGCACTTTTGGTTTATGCCCAATCAAAGCTTTGCGACGATATGTATCGTGAAAGAATAAAAGCATCATTTGTGCGAATTGCGGATAAATGTGAGAGGGACATTGTACCTGAAAATGAATACCATCTGCTCCGTGCTGACGGGAAAATAGGCATAGTCGGAAAAATGTGGGGAGAACTGGGCGCGCATGAGTGGCTTCGCCTGTCTATGTTTTATTTGGCAGCATACCGTGTGTCGGGAATGATTCACTATAAAGAAATGTACGAAAAGTACAGAGATGAGGCAATTGAAAAATCTTTTCTGCCCATGTCCTCAAAAAGATGTTACTGCTATCTTCAGATGCAATACGCAATGCGAATGATTTATGACTATGAATCAGATGAAACGGTAAAAAGCAAACTTATGACTCTAATGCGTAAAAATGCTGAATACGGCTTTAAAAAGTCAGTAGAATGCAGTCTCGAGTTTACTAAACCTGAACATAAGCAGCATCTTGCATATCGATTTGTGAAGTTTGATGCGTTAGAGCCTCTTGCAACAAGCATTGAACATGGTGTTCATTGCTATAACACAGCGCAAAGTGAGCGGTGGAATGATAACCCTGCTTTTTATCCTGTAAGAGAAGTAGCCGAAGGGGCAATGCTTGTTGCACTGTGTCCGGAGGAAAAAATTCCTGAGGAGTTGATACAGGCAATTCAGAATATGGCTGATGCCATAGATTTCGATAACTACTATTCGGTGTATGCACCGCTTTTACTGCCATGTGCTTATATTTCATGCATAGAAAAAATCCGTAACACTTATGCAGCGTAATCTTAAGGACAGTTTAAAACCCGAAACAAAATTTTGTTTCGGGTTTTGTTGTATAAGATCTTAGGATAATCCTAAAGCTGCGGAAGATGGTACACATCTTCCCTGCTCGTTACAGTAACGGACACCAATCATATATGGGATATCCTGTATTCAGTCGGAGAAATTCCGGTATGTTTTTTAAAGCAATGACTAAAACTGTAAATATCACTAAATCCACATTGCAGTGCAATATCTGATATTTTTTTTGATGTATATAATAATAAAATTTCAGCTTTATTTATACGAAGTTTCTGTAAATATTCATAGGGCGTCTGGTTATATACATCATAAAAGATTCGCCTGAAATGTTTTTCGCTCATATATACTTTATCTGCCAGATCACTTATTTTTAATTCCGGAGAATCATAGTGTTTATTCAAATATTGAATTCCGGCTTCTATCCGTTGCATTTTTGTGTATTTTGCAATATCAGTATTATACTCATTATATAAATAACCTATTATTTGCATAACATAGCCATTACATATTGTGATATACCCCGGAGTTTTCAAAGCATAATGATTCAATGCATCTTTAAATAACTTTTCATAATTATAGACGAGTCCCTGAGAGCAAAGTGTTTTAAACGGAAGTGTTTTTGTGGGTGATTTATTTCCTTTGTCAAACGAAAAGTTAACAGCTATATACGAAACATCCTCACATAAATACGCCGAGCTTTTATCTGATGCTCCTCTTGCAATGTAGCCAACCTGACCGGTCTCTATTACTTCTTTCGTATCCCCATTTTCATATAACAAAGTTCCGTTTGTAACCAAGAAAATACTTTCGTGGTTTCTTGGAGTTTTAGCAATACACGGGGAACCTTTTTTCAGTGTGTCAGTAAAAACAATGGTGTCATCAGAGAGTTGATAGTTAAAAATATTGTTCACAATTTTCCCCTCCTTAATTTTTAATTATACCACACATTAAAAAAAATGGCAACAGAAAAATGTCCTTTTTTAACAAAAATAAGACAATATAAACATTTCATTTAATATTTGTATTTGCTATAATATGAAAAAATGGAGGTGTTTGATATGTTAAAAGGAAATAAAGCAATCGTTACAGGAGCAAGCAGGGGTATAGGTTTTGCAATAGCGAAAGAGCTTGCAAAAAACGGATGCAGTGTTGTAATTACAGGAAGAAACATTGAAACTCTGCAACAAGCAGCAGAAAAAATGGAGGGAAATGTTATTCCGATGGTCTGGGATGCTTCTAAAGTTGAAATAGCTGACAGTAAAATCAACGAAGCCGCAACGCTTATGGGCGGTCTTGATATAGTTGTAAATAACGCAGGTATATTTGCTCAGCGCAGTGAATGGAACAAAAAAACACTTTTAGAAACTACAGTTAACGAGTGGGAGTCTGTTATGAAGACAAACACAAGCTCTATATTTTTTACAATGCAGTCAGCAGTGAAATATATGCTTGAAAATAACATAAAGGGTAATATATTGAATGTAACCTCCGTGGCAGGCTACGAGCCTGTATACGGTGCATACGGAGCATCAAAAATCGCATCAACAGGGCTTACAAGAGGCTGGGGTAAAATGTTCGCAAATGACGGAATCACAATAAACGGAATTGCACCCGGACCTGTTGCAACTGAAATGAACAACTGGCATGAGGGAGACCCCATGAATCACGCCCGTATCCCCTTTGGAAGATTTGCAACAATTGAAGAGATTGCAAGTCTTTCGATGTACCTTTTGAGCAAAGAAGCAGAAATGGTTTGCGGAGAAACGGTAGTTTTAGACGGTGCATATGCAATTCGCTGACAGGGGGTGTATATTATGAATGAAAGAATAAAAATCCTGACAGAAAAGACTGTTAAGGGCGAGATGTGGGTTGAGCCTGTAAAAACAGAATATGACAGGACAGATTTGTTTCTATCGCATGTAAAAATGACAGGCAAAAGGGTTTGTGAGTATATTGCAAATCAGGATATAATGATTCTGGAGGAATCCTGTTTCACAGGACTTATGAGATTTGACGACAGTTTGGATGGAGATATATTTAATCGGAAAGGACACCAGAATTTCCAAACTGCCAAGCGGAATTTTTACAATAAACCGGTTGATAATTTATTGACTTTTGAATGGCAACATTCGGTTGGTAATTTTGAAAAAATTATAAAACACGGACTTGTTCGGGTAAAACAAGAAATAGAAAAATCGAAACTATCTCACAAAGATGATGAAACAGCTTTAGAGTTTTTACAAACACAAACCGATTTGTGTAATGCTATTGCAGCACGAGCAAAAAAAGGTTCACAAAAGGCATTGGAAAAAGCCAAAGAAACCGTTAATCCTGAGTACCGAGATAATCTTGAAAAATTGTCAAAAGGTTTAACTAAGGTCCCTGAGAATCCTGCCGAGAATTTTTATGAAGCTGTTCTTTGTCTGTATTTTTGCTACCCTTTTATTCCAGACAGCATTGGTCTTATTGACAGATACTTATACCCATACTACAAAAATGATGTTGAAAGCGGAGCGTTAAGCCCGGAGAAAGCTAAAGAATATCTGCAGGAGCTTTTTTTAATGCTTCAGGCAAGAATCCATATATCATCCGCTCTCTTTTACCGTGGAGGAGAATCGCACTTTTGTATCGGAGGATATACAGAAGATGGTGATGACGGCTTCAACGAACTTTCAAGACTGATTGTAGATGCTCTTATGGAACTTCCTACATGGATTCCGCAGATTTCCCTGCGTTGGACAAAGAAAACCCCAACCGAGGTTTTGCGGTATATGCTTGATTGCGAAAGAAAAGACGCAAACAAGAGAATTGCTTTTGTTAATGATGAACCAAGACTGAAAGGACTTATGGAGCACACCGGACTTTCATATAAGGAAGCAGTAAATTATACAATGATGGGATGCAACGAGCTTGCCTTACCCGGAGGTATGGTTTTTGGTTTTGACCCGATGAATATTGTCCGCTCTGTGGAAAATACATTTTACAAACGATGTGATGCTATTGCAGAAGCAAAGAATTTTGATGCTTTTTATGCTGTATACGAAGAAGAACTGTTTAAGGATTTGTGGGAAGCTGAAAAAATCAGCAAAGGCTTTCAGGATATAAGGAGCAGAGATTGCAACATAGTGAGTAATATTTTTCTTGAGGGTTGTATTGAAAATGCAAAGAGCTGTACTCAGGGCGGACTTACAAGATATATTGCTGTCGGATTGCCGATAGGACTGTCTAATGTAATAGATTCTCTTTCTATTACAAAGCAATTTGTTTATGATGAAAAAATAATTACTATGTTGGAGCTTATTGATGCGCTTAAAAATAACTGGAGTGGTTATGAGGATTTAAGAGCTTTGATCCTTAAAAAAGGTAATTTCTTTGGCAATGACGACGACTGCTCAAACGAAATTGCAAAGAGATTATTTAAAAGCATAGGAAAATGGAACAATACTGAAAATTATCTTAAGAAAAAATGGCTTTTTGGCAATCTTGTCGGATACAATGCGCATCATAAATTTTTCGGTGATTCCACAAAGGCAACTCCCGACGGAAGATTTTCAGGCGATGTGATTAGCTTCGGCATTGGTCAAAGTGAAGGGAAGGACAGAGAAGGCCTGACAGCACTTTTAAATTCAATTTCAAAGTGTGATCCTGATGCAGTATTGACAGGCCCGAGCGTTACCAATGTTTTAATTGACGAGCAATTGATAAAAAATGATGATAATTTCAATAAGCTTGTATATTTATTTGAAACCTATTTTAAAAATGGTGGCACTCATTTTCAACTTACATATGTTTCAAAAGAGGATTTGATTGCAGCACAGAAAACACCTGATCATTACAAAAACTTAAGAGTAAGGGTTTCCGGTTTTTCAGATTACTTTGTATTTTTGAATGAAAGCTTGCAGGACGAAATAATTAACAGAACGAAACATACACACTAAAAAAGGTGATCAGAATGACAAAAAAATTATTTGACAGATATATGAGCTTTGTTAATGAAAATAAGGATTTAACTCCTGAGTTTAAGTATATTCCTCTGACAGAAAAGCAAAACAGCTTTCAATATGTGGGAGGGCAAATTTCAAACGGAAACTTATACTCGATAGTTAACAGTTCGGAAAAAATGCTTATATATAATATTTTAAATAACAAAATGGATTTCGTGGGGAATTTTGATAAAAGCGATTTTAAATGGACGGGCGGTTGTATATATGATAATGATTTATATGCATTTTCCCGTACTGAAAACAGTTTATTAAAATATTGCCCTGAAACAAACTCGTCTGAAAAAATCCCTTGTGATTTTAAGTATGAAAAGGAGCATCATTACGGCGGTGTGTGCACAAATGAGGGAATTATCTATCAGCCGCCAAGAAATTCCGACCATATATTAAAGTGGGATATTAAAAATAAAACGTGTAAAAAAATTCAAATTAATAACGGAGCAAATGCGCGTTACTGCGGAAGTGTTATTCACCCGAACGGGTATGCTTATTTTATACCTGAAAAGGATTTTTGTGTTATTAAAATGGATTTAAAAACGGAAAAAACAGAATCTGTAGGCATGCCGATTCCGTGTATGGCTTTTAACCCTGTCGTTGCTCCTGACGGAAACATATACGGTTTCCGTTCATCAGGAGGGGGTCTTGTAAAAATAGATACATCAACTGATACAGTATCCATATTACATGAGGACTGCATAATCAGAGCGTACGGCACAAAAAACGGCATTAACGGGAAACTCTACAGTCTGCCCGGATACACCGGAGATGTATGGGAGTTTAATCCGCTTACCGGTGAACTTAAAAAATACTATTCACTAAGCGAAAAAGAAAAAGTGCACTATGCAGGCGGTGCAATAGCTCCAAACGGAGATATATATGCTATTCCTGTTCATGCAGATAATATTTTAAAAATAAGCTTTGAAAAGTATAAAATAAATATACCCGGTGACATCTATAATAAATTTTTTAAAGACTTCTATTGATTTGAGGAGGTTTAGGCTAATTGATAAAAACAGCGACATTTTTTGATATTGAGCGAAATTCATTTGTGGACGGTCCCGGCATCCGCACGACTGTGTTTTTCAAAGGTTGTAACTTAAGATGTAAGTGGTGTCATAATCCTGAAAGTCAGAATTTCAAAAAAGAAATACTATTTTACCAAAATAAGTGCACCGGTTGCGGCAGATGTGAAGATTTATCTGTGGATAATGAAAAGTTTTTCTGTTTGAACGATGCAAAAAAAATCTGTGGACAAGAATATAGTGTTGAAAATATTTTAAAAGAAGTCTTAAAGGATAAATCATTTTACCAAACCTCCGGCGGCGGTGTTACATTCTCTGGTGGTGAATGTATGTTACATATTGATTTCTTAAAAGAAATTTTGCAAAAATGTAAAGAAAATGATATTCATACCGCGGTTGATACAGCTGGTAATGTGCCGTGGCATTATTTTGAAAAGATAATGTCCTGTACCGATTTGTTTCTTTACGATGTAAAGTGTTTTTCAGAACAATTGCATAAAACAGGAACGGGGATTACAAATGAGCTTATTTTAGAAAATCTGAAAAAACTTTCGGATAAATTTAAAGGCGACATTATAATAAGAATACCGGTGGTAACAGGGTTTAATGATGATACTGAGGAAATGAAGAGAATTGCTGATTTTCTTAAAGGTATTAGAACTAAAGCGGTTGAACTTTTGCCGTATCACAAAATGGGCGAGCATAAATATGAAGCACTTGGTATTAAATGCTTTGAATATGCAATCCCCGAAAAAGAAAATATAGAAAAATACAAAAAAATATTAAATATATAATTAAGAAAGGCTATGCATTTTTGCATAGCCTTTAAAACTGTCCTTAAGATTATGCTGCATAAGTGCAACGGATTTTTTATTATTTTACAGGAACTAATTTGATTGCAGAAGCTCTTAGGGTATCTCCTGTGGAGGTGAAGCTGATTTCAGCAGTTTTATCACCTGTTAATGTATGCTCGCCCAAAAGTATCCACCCGGGTTCTGCATTTTCACCTTCTTCCGGTTTGACTGCCAGTGAGCCTGCTAATACTTTTTCACCATTCTGCGTTAAAATCATATCCATCTGTGAACCGTTGAAGGCGTGGGGCAATCTCCACATATAAATTTTGTATTTGCCTTCGGAAACATCTTTTAAGGGGAATGAGATTTTGGCACCTTTTGCCTTAATCCATTTGTGACTTCCGCCATCGTAATTCTGAATTGCGGTGGATTCCTGCCATGCATCTTCCGAAAGGACGGGCTCGATGATTATTTCACCTTTATATTCCTTGTTGTCAACAATCTGGTCTTTTGTAAAGACTTCGGTTGTTTCTATATCAGGATCGGTAGTTGCTGCAGGCTTTTTTTCTGCAGAGGGACCTGCATCTGACGGACCTACGTTTTGTAAAGGCTGACCGATAAAGGTAAGTTCGGGATTAGCGGCATCTTCTTTTTTCTGCCACACGCGAACATAGTCAATCACCTGTGCAGTACCGTCTGATTCATCAGATACTGCAAAAACTTTGTTAAGTACCGCAGAAGAAAGGTAAGGGAACTGTCTTAAATGAGCATTCTTACTCGGCATTGTTGCTTTGACTTCACCATCAAAATAGAAATATAATGTTTCGGGCGTCCAAAGCAATGCGTAGGTGTGATAGTCAACCGACAAATCATATTCTGAGTAATAGGTCTGACCTGTTGAAACGATTTTCCCGGTTTCAAAGGAGTGAAGTGTCATGTTCACAGCATTGGGGTAGTGACCTTCGTTGATATCAAGTTCAAACTGGTCAGTGGTACCTTTTGCTTGAGGTGCAAGGCTCGTAATTGTCCAGAATGCATTGTTTATGGCATGGCCTTTTGCAATTTTGTATCTTGCTTCCCAGTAACCATATGCCTGACCGAACACTTCAGGTCTTACCCAGACACTGCCTGCTGTCCATGTAGAACCTTCACGTTCTTCCTTTCGGATTTCAAGTCTTAAATCACCATCTCTTACAACAATATTTTCAGGCCAGCGTGATGAGAGAATGTGTCCGGGAGCTGAGGCTTCAGAACGCCATACACCCCAGTCTAAAGAATCTCCGTTGAATTCATCGTTGAATGTCATTACCCATTCTTGGTCTGTCGGGGGCCCTGCCCAAACGAAAAATTGCATAAATCTTTTCAAGATAACTGCACCCTGCGCACGGGTTGCATTGCCTTTGGGCGCAATGGTTGTTTCTGTCATTCCTTTTATAATGCCTGTCTGAACTAAGTATTCAAGTGCCTGCTTTGCATAGTCTGAAATTTCAGATGTGTCGGTGAATTTTGCAAAATCAGCAGGGAGTTTTGCTACCCATTCATCATTTTTCTTTGTGGCTTTAATCGCATTATATGTAAAGAGTGCCATGTCCTCACGAGTGATGGGGCTGTTCGGTTTAAAGCCGTCACTTGTCGGCAAGCCTTCCAGTAAGCCGTTGGCTTTTGCGGTTGCAATGTATGTTGCATACCAACTGTCTTGCGGAACATCGGAGAAAGTTTCGCCTGTTGTAAGTTCATAGCCCATTGCACGGTCTAAGATTGTTAAGTATTCTGCACGGGTAATATTTGCATCCGGGTCAAATGTGCTCTCGCCTTTGCCTGCAATCAAGCCCTCGTTTGCCATGTATTCAACATCATAGTGTGCCCAATGCTCTGTCATGTCAGCAAATTTGTTTAAAGGCACAACCATTTCCCACTGCTCATTGTATTTGTTTATTGCATTTTCCAAAACCTTTGCATCGTCATAATGAGGGGACATATAGATGTATTCCGGCTTTTCACCTAATACTTCAAACACAACGGTAGAAGCACGGGTGTTTAATATTTCGTTCTCATTTTTGACACATGAAACTCTTAAAAATTCAGATTCGGCTTTTCCCGAAAAATCAAATTCGCCCAAGGTTACCCATGTGTTTTCGGTATAATCAAGAGGATTTAAATAAAATTCGTCAACTTTTCCGTTGTGAAAGACTTCGTATTTAATTTTGTCGGTCTGATTTTTTGCCCAATAGAGCATATAAACAGTAACTTTAACCTTGCAGGGCTTTTCGAGCAAAGGATAATAATGAACCTGAGCCTCTTCACCTTTGCCTGCAATCCACAAGGAGTCGGGTGCACTCAAGGTGGGGTTTTTAAGTGAGCTTGAATATTCCCAACCCTCAGTCCATGTCATTTTACCGCTTACTTTTGCTTCGATTTCATGGGAATATGCATCTGCAGCGGAAATTTCCTGCTTGTCAAAGACAGTAACCGCTTTGTCTGTAGGAACTAATTTCACAGCACTGGTGCGGATGGTTTCATTTTTTGTTGTAAATGTAACACTCTCTTCGCCGTTGCCCGTAAATGCAAACACACCCATGCTGACCCATCCGGGTGCAAGTGATTCACCTTCTTCAATTTTCTGGTGCTGCGCCACGCGAATTTCGGCATCCTTGCATTTAACAGTACCTTCTATGGTAGGCGCATTAAAATTATGAGGGCAAACCCAGTTGTAAAGCTCGTAATTTCCTGCTTTGATATCGGGAATGCTGTAAGTTATGCTGTGACCTTTGCCATTTGCCCATAATGTTGTGCCACCATCATAGCCTTTTACTGCAGCAGTTTCGCTCCATTTGCCTGTTGTTTCCGCATCTGTATGCGAAATAATAATTTCGCCTTTGAAAGTTTCTGTCACAAATTCTTGCTCTGAGGTTTTGCTTGCATAAACCGGAAGAACCGAAATAATCATGACAAAAATCAGAATGAAAGCAATTCGTTTTTTCATATATATCCTCCTTGTATTTTGTTATCGATTTTTATTTTATCATTGCATAAATTTTAAAACAATAGAAAAAAAGATAATGAATCTTTGATTTTGTACACCCCTTATATGCATTTTTGCCCCTAGGGGAGATTCTATTAAACGCATACATTTAACACAAACAGATAGTCCCCGCATATGCGGGGACTATCTGTTTGTTATGAAAAGAAAAGAATTCGAACCTTGAGAAGGCACGAGGCAAGGCACAAGCATACAAAACACAAGCAACATAGTGACAAGCTTTTCGTATGAGTCTCCTTTTATTTTCCGAAATGGATTGCATATAAATCCGCATCAAACATTTTTACGGTCATTACAACTGTTTTTTCCTGCAATTCCTTGATTTTTTCAGGCTCTTTAAAGGAAATTTTCTTGTCGGTATCATCACCGAAAATTTCATAGCTTTCCGCAGTTGTTCCATCCTCTGCAGTAAGTGTAAAATACATATAGCCGTATGCCGAGGTGGAAAGATTTGCATACAAATTCTCTCCGCGGAAGGTAAATGGCTTTGTTATAATTACCTTTTCTTTGCCGCCTGAGTGCAAGCTTACAAATCCGTCTAAACGGATTGCGTATCGAACAACCTCCACATCTTTCAACCAGCTTTTTTCAGGTACTAACATTGAAATTTCGTTTTGTTCACCTTCTATAGGAGATGGCGTTTCAATCAATCCCCACGCCGGATACCGGTCTCCGTATTTCCAGTTGGTTCCGTTTTCAGGGCCGGGGCGCATGAATGCCTCATCGTGCCGATAAAAATTTTCTCCATCCCGAGAGCTGATGAAAATACAGTCGGTAGTTGCAACGCCAAATCTGTCCTCTTTCTCATATCGTTTTTGCCTTGCTTCTTTACCGCACATTTCATCCATATTTTTTGGCCAGCCTCTTTGACCGTTGTAGCATCTGCCGTTGTATCTGGTCGGAAAACCGATATACATATGCGGTGCTCTGTAATATGGCTGAATTTTATTTTCATAAAGCTCTGCGTCGATTACCTCATTGGTAAATGCAATCATTTTTCGCTTGCTCCAGTTTTTGCAATCTTTGGATTCCATATATGCAATTCCGCGTTTTCTGTAGTAGGTGTATGATGCTTCATCTTTTGCACTTTTAAACATATTCTTATATTCGTCAGGCAGATAATATTCTCTTATATAGAGCCGATATTTTTTCGTCTCATTATCCCAGAAGCAACAAGCTGTACTGTCATAATATCCGCCTTCATCAACCAAAAACGCTTTGTCACGGTCAAAATGAATGCCGTCGCTCGACGGTACCATCCACAGTTGATTAAAATGCTCAGGTAAATGCTTCACATGAATGGTTTTAATTTTTTCGTCCGCGGGACAGTTCGGGTTTCCATCATAAAAGGGGCTCATAACCGTGCTTATAATATCATCATTATTTCTGTTTCGTATTGAAAGGATATTATTTTCCGTGCTGCCGTTGTTCTCGCAAATATTTAAAACAGGCTTTTCCCATTTTAAACCGTCATCACTTAAAGCCAGGCAATTTACATATAAAAGCTCTTCATCCTTCGAGGTCGCATTATCCATTTTTCTTCCAATGTAATGCAAATGCCATTTTTGACCATCCCAAAAAAGATGCTGACTTGTAGATCCGTCTCCTTCCCAAGGCAGGTTGTTTACCATTACTGTTTCGCGTCGAGTGGGCTGATGTACCATGAATTCGGCCGTGGTTTTTTCTGTATCAATTAAATAATCGTCAAAAAAACATTCTCTTCTTGTGCCTATATCTATCGCCTTCATAATCAATCACCTCGATTTGATTATAACATAGCTGAATTTTCAAATCAATATTTAAAAAAGACATAAATTTAAATTGTTGTCGTTTCGCTTGAATTCTGTATAAAAGTGAAGTATAATTAACATATAAGGATTTAAGGGATTTTTTGTTGAAAAGGAGAGAATATGTTAAAAGCTGTTTCGTTAAATTTTCAAAACACAGTCGTTGATTTTCTGTTTTATCAATATGATAACGGCGAGATACAAGCTCACGATAAGTCGAAATTTCACAAGCATATGAATTTTGAAATTCATTTTGCATTTAACGGTTCTTATGAATATGAATTTGCCGACAGGAAAATTTTACTGAATCAAAATCATATGCTCATTATACCGCCCGGCGTATTGCATAAGGCGGTTGACGGTTCTGACATCGAATACGAGTTTAAAGTATTGACAGTGAAATTTTCATCCGACAGACCGGACGGATTTTATCAATTTTTCACTTCAGCCTTTCAGCAACGTGTGTTGGAAAGCATCAAACTTCAGGATGAAGTCATGAATGATGTTTTAAGTTTATATTCTGTGATTGATGCGGAAAGTTACCTGCAAAGCGTTTATTTAAACAGTTGTGCATCGAAGGTTGTTTATGATTTGTGTAATTTGCTGACCGATGATAAAGATAAATGCCTAACCGAAACAGAAAAGCATTTAGAAGTGGAAATAGAAAATTTGGTTAATAATACGAACATGTCTTTGTCGGATATTGCAAATGAGATAAATTATTCAACCAGACAAACGGGAAGACTTATAAAGCAAATTTACGGTAAATCGCTTAGAGAAATACGGGAGGATTTTAAATGAGTAGAATGAAATACAAAAAAGAAAAACTGTCCTATTACATATTCGGGATTTCATTTTTACTCATATTAATTGAAATCATTCATTATAAGCCGTCTCCGCTTTTATTTATACCTTTGCTTGTGTCTGCATTCGTCATGTTTTTGCAGTCAAGAGTAAATCGCTATGCGTTTGTTGTCGGGGCAATTAATTCGGTTTTATATGCAGTTGCTTATGTGAAAATGTCTTTATATGCAACAGCGTTGTATGCACTTTTGATATCTTGTCCGCTGCAAATCATAACCTTTGTGAATTGGAACAGATATACAAAACAAAGCAAAACCGAATTGAGAAGAATGTCAGGCAAATCAAGGATAAAGCTTTTTGGTGGAATGCTCGCTGTTTGGGTGCTTCTGTATATGATTTTTTCTGGATTGAATTCACAGTATTTGCTGCTGGATAACAGTAATGCGGTTTTGGGAATGATAACCACAATTCTTTGTACATTGCGTTTTAAAGAATATACGCTTTTACAGATATTCACAGGCATAATTGGCATGCTCACTTATTTAATGATGCTTGATGAGGATCCGTCTATAATTATCTGGGTAATCCAGACGGCAAATTCGATCGTGTGCACATTGCTTGCCTGGGTGAATATGAATGAAAAGGAGAGTACGCAAAGCATTTAGCAACGGAATGGAGCTTTAAAGGACTATTTAACAGGCTTGCCTCATGGGAGAATTTATATTAAACGCATACATTCAACACACATAAGGACAACAATTTTAATAGAATTGTTGCCCTTTTTTATTTGCCTTGTTTGTTTTTTTATAATCTCACATACAAAAACACCGCTATCCGAGAGCAAAATTTCGGGTAGCGGTTATTTTTATATTCAAATTACACCTGATAAAAAAGTGTCTTTGAACCAAAACGTATTACAGTTCTAAAATAATTTTATCTGTTTTTTGTATTCGGTAACACTGATGTTGTAATGTTTTTTGAATAAACGGCTGAAATAAAGGGAATCTTCAATCCCTACTGACCTTGCCGCATCTGAAGCTGAAGCATTGTATTTCTGAATATACTCAGCGGCATTTTTAATTTTTATACTGTTGATGTAAAAGGATAGGGTATGACCCGTTGCAGTTCTGAACAGACGATGAATATAGCTTTCAGAAAGCGAAAGACTGTCAGCTATATTCTTTATGTATATTTTTTCTGAGGCATGATGATGAATATACCGCTTTATTTCTTCGACATAACGATATTGTGCGGGCGAAAGCTTTAAATGCTCGGACAGAAGTCTGACAACCGTAAAACGGGTGAGAAAAGCCATAAGCTCAAACCATCCCGAAACAGAGTCTGCCCAATTCCCCGTGTTTTGCGAGTGATGTGCCCTTGTTATTTTACGCATCATGGTTTTAACCTGTGGAAGTGCTTCTTCAAGATGAACCTGTATGGGGATTAAAAACTCACCGTCTTTTTTGGAATGCTCTATGATTTCTTTAAGTTCATGATCAGAAAGCTTCTCGCTGTCAAAACGCTGCTCCGCATATTCAACATTTACACCAATACATCTGTGCACGGATTCCTCTTTTGAATGGGCACACAAATTCATGTCCTGAGTAAGTCCTATAAGCGTGTCTTTTTCTGCAATGAACGAGCCATCGCATAAGTCTACAATGGTTGGTGCACCATCATCAATGAGGCACACTTCAAGGTAATTTTTTATTCTGTTGAATTCATGTCGGTAATTTGCAACGCCCTTGTGAAGGGCGTATTTTATTTTGGGTACACCTTTTAGCTGTATACGGTAAAAAATCATACGCTCACTCCTCGATTTGTTCAAGCATCATTAAAAGTCTGCCGTTTGCACTGGCGTTAGGGAGCCAAGGCACAAAATACGGGTCGTTATCCGCAAAACGTTCGCATAGATAATATTCCTCTGTCATGCAGTATTTAAGCTGTGCATTAAGTGCATCAAGAGCTTTTTCTCTTTCTCCCTGCGACAGCCAGGTCAAAAACCAGGAGTAATCGCTCATTGAAAGATACCAGGTGTGTCCTGCCCATGGGTCTGAGCCGTGAGAGGCTCTTCCGCAGTTCATAAGCCCCGTCAGTCCGTTTTTCATAAGATTGCGGTTTCTGAACCAGTTCTCCAGTTTTCGTGCAGTGTCACTGCTTCGCTCTGCAACCTCTGAACGGAGAAGGTTGCCCGGTTCTGCAAAATAAGCTGTTGCCGGAGGATCTGTCTGGGCTTTTCCTACAAATGACGGAATAAGCAGTTCGTCATCTTTCGGGTTGCTTTTTACTACATCGTCAAGAATTTTTTTCATACTTGCCATATAGTCATTATACGCATCAGTGATTTGCCTCGACATTTCATCATCAAAAAAGGCAAACGCTTCCGAAAGAGCCTTGTAGCCCATAAGGTTCACACAATCTGTAAAGCACCAGCTTTGTCCCGTCTGTGGCCAGTCACAGGCACGCTTGGGTGGAAAAATGCCGATTCCTGCAAATTCTCCGCTTTCAGTTTCTGCTCTTTGATTTTGCATCCATGCAAATGCCAGGAGTAAAGCTTGTCTGAATTTTAAGAAAACCGATTTGTCTTTTCTGCATAACATATGATTTGCAATACTGTAAACAGATGCGCCTGTTATGCTTCCCCAGGGTTCGCCGTTAGAGTTTGTTACTGCCCCGATGTTTTCTCCGTCCTTTATCTGCCAGATACCGAAAAAGGTATCATATACCTTTTCGGTATAGGAATAAAAGTCACCAAATCGGTCAAGAGCAATCAGGAATTCCATTGCCTCTGTTTGCCATACACGACGCTGAAGTCCGCCCTGTCTTGGGATTACCGCATCTGAATTTTCGTTTAAATAAGCAAACATTTGCAGGCACTGAAGAACCAAATTGTTTGTAATGTCGCGGTTCTTTTCGCCACCAGGAATTTTTTCGATTTTTTTAAGCTCGGAAATCCAGAAATTCTCCGCTTTTTCACGCTCTTTTAAGTAATCGAAGTCTTTGTTTTCGGTTCCTTTAGTAAAGGCAAGAAAAAAGGTCTTTTTCTCGTTTGCTTCAAGCTCAAATTCTATTACTGCACAACCTCGTTTATAAAGGTCAAGACCGTTGTCATTTCCTTGCCATGAAAGCGAAAAAGCGTTATCTGAGTTGAATTTCATTGAATAGGCTCCGTCTGAAATGAAATCGTTTTTAAAATTCCAGGCGGTGGGAATAAAGCCCCAGCTGTGAACATTGCTGTCATAGGTTGCATATCCGTCGATTTCCATGCCGGTTAAATATTCCTCTTTGCCTGTTCTTAACAGAAGGTAAAGCCTGTCCGAAATTTTTCTGTCTGTGCTGTTGGTAACAGTAAACGAGGTATAGCAAACGGGATTCCGTTTTATATCACAAAAGCTTTCCATCTCAAGCTCAAAAGTTTCGGTGCTTTGTGCGATTTTGTGAATCGGAACACCGTCGGGACGTGTAAAATATTTAACTTTTTTAAAATCGGGACTTTCCATGTCATTGTCCAGCAGAATTCTGAAGGCTGAAGATGTCATTCCCCAGTTTTGCTCACCCATGGTGCTTATCATTATTTTCATGTCAGGCCACATGGTGCAGATTTTGTCCGAGAATGGTGGATGGATATACCGCTTTACGGTGAAAGGCCTTTGCCAGGATTTGCTCATTTTTATCCCTCCTTAATATAAGTCTGTTGCATGAACATAGAACGGAAGCGGGAACCACGGGGATTTTTCCTTTAAAGCATCTGAAAACAGAGGAACGTCTGCCGAAAGAGGTCCAAACAGGAAGGTGTAAAGTTCACTGTCAGGAATTTTTATGTCCGCAGTTTCATCTGTTTTTGCAACCATAAATTTTTCTCCGTTATTTTCTATAAGAAGCTTTCCAAATTTGCAGTCGATTATAAGCTTTCCTTCCGGCATGTATATGCCGCTTTCTTGTTTCAGGTTAAGACATGCTTCGATAAATCCTTCAGGTTTTAGTAAATTTAAGCGGTTGGTCTGTGCGAGAGTGATTTCTTCAGCCGCTTCATATATGCTTTTAACCAAAGCTTTGTTAAAGGGCGAAAATGAAACGGGTGTTGAAGGGATATTCTTTTCCAGCATGAAGGCGTAAATAACATCTGCCGCATTTTCGGGATTTTCGAGCAGTATCTCGCGAATTCCGGGACCGCCGAAACGGTCATAATAATTAAGGTAGCCGACTCTTTCACCGTCGGAATTTATAACAAGATAGGTTTTGCCCTGCCAGGTCTTCTGTCTGGGAATGAAATCTGCGCTCGTTCTTTCAAAGCCCTGAGGCTCTTTTTCATAAAGGTCAAGACAGAAACGGATTTTATCTGTGTCCGATGCACTTATCTCTTCAAAGGTAAATTTAAGCATTTCGCCTCTTTTCAGACGGCTGGGTATATTGTAGCTTTTAAAAAGTGCAGAGAAAGTTGTGCCCGCCATGTCAAAGCCGGTGAAGCGGTAACGCTCTCTGTGACCGTGCAAAAGCACAAGTTCTGTACCGTTTTCGTTCAGGTCGTGCATCACCCGGTCAAGAATTTTCTGCATATACCCCTTGCCCATGTGCTTTGTGTGGGTAGTAACATTTGTGATTACAGCCGCCTTGAAAGACGCAAAACCGATTTTGTAAGTGTAAGGAATAACACCCACGGATGCACAAAGCTTGCCGGCATCGTTTCTTAAACCGTATTGCCAAGAGATGTTGATATCATCATTTTTAAAAATATATGGCATATCCTGCTCAAAATCAACTTTTCTTAAGTTCTGGCAGAACACTAAGTCCGCAAGGTCTATAAATTCATCGTAATCTGCCTTAGTCAGCTTATTTACAGTCATATTTCCACTCCTTTGTTTTTTCTTTATTGTACCACGGCATCAAAAATATGTAAATATATCATTTTGATTTGCATGGATTATTCTGAACGTTTTTTGCAATAGAGTATTGACATGCCGGTAAATTTCTGCTATCTTAAATTCAGTTGAATACCGGGGAATAAAAGATAGGGAGGACGCATCATGATAGAATTAAAATTTGAAGAACTGACTTTGGAGCAGAAATTAGGTATGATTTTTACACCACACTGGGCAAGTAAAAATTGTGAGGAAAATTTCAACTGGCTCATAGATATGGTAAAAAAAAGAGCACTCGGCTCTGTCTGGATTCAGCACGATACAAAGGATGCTGAAAAGGTGTTGCAAAAAATCAGAGAAGTCGCAGACTATCCTATTTTGATTTTTACCGATGCGGAAAACGGTATGGGAGAATATACCACCGGCAGACAAGGTCCGATTGGCTGTACCGACAGCGAAGAGCATGCATACGCCTTCGGCAAAGCGTTAGGTGTGACGGCGCGCAAAAGAGGGTATGATGTGGTTTGTAACCCCATACTTGATTTATCACGGGTAGGCTGCACGCGCTCTATGGGGTCTGACCCCGAGCGTGTCGCTTGCCTTGCAGCGGCAGTAATCCGCGGTATGCACGATGGAGGCGTGTTGTCTGTCTGCAAGCACTATCCCGGCGATTCCTGCGCAAGCGAAATGGCAGATACCCATATGATGGAGGTAGATTGTCCGGAAACAAAAGAAGAACTGCTTGAAAGAAACCTGATCCCTTATTTAAGACTGAATGAACAAGGTCTTTTAGACGGTATTATGGCAGGGCATCAGCAGTTTTCCAATATTGATTCCGAGCACCCCACAAGTCTTTCTTCCAAAATATTGGATATCATAAAAGAAAAGGGGTTTGAGGGCTTTTTCATCACAGACGGACTCTTTATGAATGCAATCCACGCCAAGTACGGTGCCGTAGATTGCTTCGGGTATGCCGTTGCAGCAGGTAATACGTTCCTGCTTCCGTATCATTACCTGAACGAAACCCATTACAATTCGATAAAGACGTGCTTTGAAAAAGGGATGTTCACCGAGCAACAGCTGGATGAAGCCGTAAAGAAAGTGCTTGCATTCCAGAAAAAAGCACTTGAACTTCGCAATAATCAGGCACTTACTGAAGAAGAACATGCTTTGGCAAGAAGAGTAAATAAAGATTCTGTCTTCTCCAGAGGTGTAAATAAACCTCTTTCCCGTGACGGTAAGCATTATTTTGTGCTGATGGTACATAACGATACGCCTTTAGGTGTAAAGGGTACAGTTGAAGTAGACACTTTTTCCAACAACTGGCACAATCCTGCAAAAATTTGTGAAAAACTGAAAACTTTGTATCCCAACTGTATTATAAAACCCATTTATGAGTTTCCGACACCCGGACAGAACGGTAGTGTTATTGCAGAAATTGCGGCGTGGGATGTTGACGAGGTTGTCTTTATAACATACAGCGAGTGGATGGCAAATTCTGGCGGTGAGAAAATTACATACCGCGTGGAGGCTCTTATACATTCGTTGCAACAGAAAAACCGTGCATCTACACTCATCCATTTCGGCAATCCTAAAGTGTTGGAACCGCTTGCGCATTTTGATAAAATCATTATCGGCGGAAACTCGGCAGAAAGTGTGGATGCTTGCATAGATGTACTTGCAGGCAATCTTGAAGCAAAAGGAAAGCTTACCTGTGCGGTGAATTTTAAATGAGTGAAAGTACGAAAAACTCAGTTAAACTACACAAAAAAGGACAACAACTTTGTTGTCCTTTTTTATATGATTTCACATACCAAAACACCGCTATCCGAGAGCAAAATTTCGGGTAGCGGTTATTTTTTATATCAGCAATATTCCGTTGGGGTGTATCCGGTAAGCTTTTTGAAAACCTGCGAGAAATATTTTTCGTCTTTAAAGCCTGCCATGGATGCAATTTCTTTGATTCTTAATTCCTTACTTTCCAGTAAGGATTTTGCATATTCAATACGCAGGCGGTTTACAAAATCAACAATGGAGCATCCGTATTGCTTGAAAAATATTCGACGGAAATAAGCTTGACTCAAATAGGAAAGACCAATCATTTTTTCAATGCTGAAGTCGGTTTGCCTAAAATTTGTATACAAGTAGTCCATAGATTTTTTGATTTTTATATTTGCATCGTTTTGATTGGCCTTGCAGAGCAAATACAAAATATTATACACAATGGATTTGCATTTGTAGAGGTACCCGGGCTTTTTTTGAGACCAGTACGTGTATAGCTTTGAAAAGTTTTCCCTGACCTCGGGAAGCATGCAAGGAATCACTTCGGGCTTTTGCGGTGGGTTTTTGGAAAATTCAAGGTGAATAGCAATGAGCTCTTCGGTATGATAAACTTG
This sequence comes from Clostridia bacterium, assembly GCA_017410375.1. NCBI lineage: Bacteria > Bacillati > Bacillota > Clostridia > Clostridia bacterium. Next base: position 80,558 of record JAFQQW010000050.1, read on the forward strand.
CGTATACTTTGTATAGGCAGGACATAGAAAATACTGATTGACGGCAGGTTTTAGAATTTTGCCGTCAACATTTATTTCGGTTGAACCAGAAAATCTGCAGGATAATACCGATATAGGGCGACCGTTGCACACAGTAGAGGCGTTCATATTTTCATAACGTTCAAGTTTAAGAACATCCACAATTGAAAACTCGGTATCTTTCATATCGAATAGCATTATTTTACCACCCATCCTATAAACTGTTTTTTCGTTAAACCGCAAAATCATTGTATCAAATTCATAATGCCTTGTCAATACAAGGTTCATATTTTCATCCTTTTGGTTCAAATTGCAAGTTGACAATCCGATATTTTAAATGTAATATAAAGGCGAAAGATAAATGAAGAAAGGAACGAAAATGCTTTATGAACATTACAGTTGTATATCCTGCACGTGGGCACAGTGCATATAAAATCGCAGCAGAAGCCTTTGAAAGTCTTGCAAAGGAGGTTGCGGATGCAAGTATTAAACTTCTTACAGATGCCGAACCGCTAACTGAAGATGGTTCTGTGGTTGTGGTAATCGGAACGGATGCTGCCAATCATCTTGCGGCAGATTTATATCTTGACCGCAAAATCGGCAACTTTGAGATTCGGTATAATACCGACGATTATCGTATTTTCACAAGGACTGTGGATAACCGCACATATCTGTTTTTGGCAGGCGGTCGTCCGAGAGCGACATTGTATGCGGTTTACCGTTACTTTGAAAAATTCTGCGGTTGCCGTTGGTTCTGGGACGGTGATCGCATTTGTCATACAGAATTGCCGATGCGTGATATTGATTTGACAGAAACACCGCGCTTTGAATATCGCGGCCTGCGTTATTTTGCCCATCGAAGTCTGCACCGCTTCCAGGCAGAACACTGGTCTCTTGAAGACTGGCAGAAGGAAATTGACTGGATATTGAAAAAGCGGTTGAATATGTTTATGCTGCGCATTGGTCTTGACGATATTTTCCAGAAAGCATTCCCCGACATTGTTCCTTATCCCGAGCTTGAAAAGCCTCTGCCGGAAGCAGGTCAGGGGCACGACGACAGAAACCTTTTCTGGTCGCTGGAATACCGCGGCGAGCTTCGGAAAAAACTGCTTCAATATGCCTTTGAACGCGATTTGATGCATCCCGAGGATTGCGGAACCATTACACACTGGTACTCACGTACACCTAAAGCATATCTGGAAAAAGTCAATCCGACGCTTTTGTTGGGATCTAAGTATAACGGAGAAGCGACCGGGCAAACCTGGGATGTTTTAGATGATGAAAATCTGGAAAATTATTTTAAATTAACAGAAACCCATATAAAGGAATACGGGAAGCCGGAGCTGTTTCATACTATAGGTCTGGCGGAACGCTTATTTTCGACCGAGCGGGAAGTGAATGTAAGGTTAAAGTATTATGTTTATCGTCGTGTTTCATCATACTTAAAAGAAAAGTATCCGAATGCACCCTTGATGATTGCAAGCTGGGATTTGTGGAATGATTCCTGGAGCGGTAGAAGTTATACTGCTGAAGATATTCAACACCTGGTTTCAGAATTGGATCCGTCTCAGTCAATTATTCTTGATTATACCTCCGACTGTATGACTGAACTGAATTTCACAAACTGGGGCATTGTTGGAAAATTCCCTTGGATTTTCGGTATGTTCAGCGGTTATGAGCCTGATAATGACATCCGTGGTTTTTATGACTGGACAAACGAACGCATAAAAATTGCGAAGGACGACCCGATGTGTAAAGGTGTTATTTTATGGCCGGAGTTGTCTCACGGGGATACCCTGATGACCGAATATCTTGCCCGTAATGCCTGGGAAAAAGACACCCTTTCTATTGAACAACTGTTGGATACATATTGCAAAGACAGATATTCCGATACAAAATTCAGTGCTATGAAGAAAATCTGGGATGCATTTATGCCAATTGTAAGGATGCGTGCGTGGAATCCTATAGAACACGTTTTTATGTCCGCCGGGCAGAATACCTTCTTCAGAATGGATGTGCGTGCGACATTTGAAGATAAAGAATATGCGTATTACGGACGCAGTCCTGAAGATGCTTCTGCACATCAGGCGCAAGCAGTATATATTCTCCGAAGCTTAGCAGAAATTGAACCTGACGATGAAATGCTTCGCCGTGATATCTATGACATCGCAAGATCGGTGCTTGGCAGATATGTAGATTGTTTAATCAGACTTTCAGAAATTCAGTATATAAATAAAAATGCGGATATGACGGCTTCTATGGAGGCGGCTTATAAGCTTTTGAAAGCCCTTAGTGATTTGCTGGCATCTCACGAAGATTATTCGCTGTATCAAAGCTTACTGCGTCTTCAGAGTGTAACCAAAACCAATCCGAACTTTGAAATAACCCTGAAGAATAATGCGTCCGGATATTATTGCCGTTCCTACATCAGCGAGAATGTGGAATACTTGTACTTACCCGAAATGGAAATTATCTTCGATGAAGTAAAGAAAGCTTTCAAAGCAGATGCTGAAATTGACAGGGAGTCTATCACGGCACGCATTCAGATAAACAAAGAACGCTTTGATGCTATGCCACTTGCTGAAATGTCTGCAACTGAACTTAAGGCATACCCCGATGTTTTGCGTGAGGCGGCAAATATTATTGAAAATGTGACATTTATAAATGATAAATAATGTGTTTATATAAATTTATAATATTCAACCAAAGGTTGATGGACTTTGCTTTAAAAGCGTTGTAAAATATAACTGTAGGGCGTGAACGCAAAAGGAAAACTTACATGTGAGGTAAACTTGAAGTGAATAATATTATTGAAATTTTTAATTCTTATAAAGAAAAAGCCGATGTAAGCTTTAACCATAAGCTTTGGTCGAAAGAGAACATTTTAAGCTATGCTGAAAAGGCAAAGCTTGATACGGAAAACATAAAATTTTTATCCGACTTCATTTGTTATGCAGATGAAGAATTAAAGCGGTTTATGTGGCAGTTTTATTATATGATGTTTGAATCTGATGAAGATTTTTCGGATGATATCTGGCAGTTGGAGAAAATTCCGCTTCCTGAAGAAGCAGAAGAAAAATTTCCCGGTGCAATAAAGGCTTGCATCTATCTGCTCGCCGCAGAGCATTTAAAAAAGTGGGCAGAAAATACCGAATTTAACCAAGAGGAGTTGGTTGAAAGCTATTTTCAAAGGTATAAAAAGATAGTGGACAGAAACCGTTATTCGCACAACACTTTCGGGCTTTGCCGCTTGTCCTCTTTTATGTACGCCTATGCGTATCCGTTTATTTTGCCCATTGGTCTTTTCACATTTCAATACAGGTTGCAAGAGCCTTTTTGTGAGGTGTATGAAAATGAAAAGGGTGAGCATCTTTTGGTTGCTGTACCATATTACAATTACGACCAAAAGGGCTTTCAGTCAGAAGAAGGATATTTGCCTGCTTACGAACTAAAAGGCGATACATTGCTTGCCCATACTTTTGGGGAAAAAGGTGAATTGAATTTAACACCCGAAACCATTAACTTAAAAGAGTATAAGAAAATTCTTTGTCCCGGCGACCATGTTGTAACCATACACATCCCGGGCGAAAGGCGTTTGGTTAAAGAAGAAGTAAAGCAGTCCATTGAAGAGGCAAAACGGCTTTGCGCCAAGTATCTGCCACCCTTTAAAGCAATCGTTTGTACCACCTGGTTTATAGACCCCAATCTTAGGGGAGAGGTGATACAGGATGGCAGTAATATGGCTCATTTTGCCGATTTGTTTGATTTGGCGTGTGCCAGGGACAATAAAAATATATCTATTTTTGAGCATGTGTTTGAAACGTCCGAACAACCGCTTGAGAACTTAGTTCCGAAAAATGATTTTCAGAAAAGACTGGTTAAGCGTGCGTTACGCGGTGAAAAAATATACTGGACCTTTGGTATTTTGAGAAATGATATATAAGAGGTGAAAAAGTGGCAAAAGCAAATGTTATAAAGCATAACGGGGCGCCTGCAATTTGTGTGGACGGTAAAATCTATCCGCCCATGACCGCAACGGTTGTAACCTGCCGTGTTCCTTTAGGTGAAACGGGCAGAACTATTGATTTGGATTACTATAAATCACTTGGTGATGCAGGAATCAAAATTTATTATATCATGTGCAACAATTTGGAGGTAGACGAAAACGGCGTAAAGGATTTTGCGGACGAAGCAAGAGCACTTTTGTCGGTTGTACCCGATGCCTATATCATGGTGCGTATTGTTTTAAATCCTTCCCAAAAATGGCTGAAGGAGAACCCGAATCAGCTTATGCGATATAATAACGATGTAACCATTCCATGCGACATCCGCACCGAATCCTACCGCGTACATTCCGAAGGTGGTATGCTTGCCCTATGTTCTCAAAAATGGCGTGAGGATTACGGAAAAGCTTTGGAAAGAACGATGGATGAAATTGAAAAACTGCCTTTTTATGACAGAATTATCGGTTATTTTTTAGGTGGCGGTTGCAATGCCGAATGGTTCTCTGCAACTCCGACCTATATGTATGACAAGGGGATTTACGGCGATTTTTCCGATGCGTTTCGCGAAGAGTTCCAGAAATATTTAGACGAAACCTACGGTAAGGGTGTAAAGACGCCCGATATTCCCGATTTGGAATCGCGCTATCTGTACACCGAGCTGGATAAAGAATTTGACAGTCCGAAGGTCAGACCGTTAGCGGCTCATCCTGCACCAAAACCTACACAAACTGCTTCCATGCACGGCACATTTTTAAATATGGATACGCACAGACAGACATATGATTTCTATCGTGCCTACGGTCTTGGAAATGCCAACAGCATTATTCATTTTGCAAAGATTGTAAAGAAAAGACATCCCGATTTGCTGACTGGCTCATTCTACGGTGGTGTTTCGTACGACACTTGCACCACCAATTCCTCGGGCGGCACGTGGAAAGTTTTACAAAGCGGTGTTGTAGATTTTCTTGCAAACCCCGGTATGTACGAAAACCGTCAGCCGGGGGGATTTACGGGTCAGCGACAGGTACATGACTCGTTTCGCTTGCATAATGCGATTTTTATTTCAGAGGATGATACCAGAACCCATGCCGAAAATCTCTATTACGGCAACAATTATGAAATGTTTACCATTGATGACACCTTAAATGTGTTAAAAAGAGATTTTGGCAGAAACATTTGTGATGATATACAAAGCTGGTGGTATGATCAGCACATCGGTGGTGGCAGATATAAGTTCCCTGAAGTGTATGCGCTTTTTGCAAAGCAACAGAAAATCGGGCAGCTTGCTTACTTACTCGACCGTAAAAAAGAAAACGAAGTTGCGTTTATTTCGGATGAAGAAAGTGTGTATATGGCACATTCCAAAGCCACAGAACAGTCATTGCTTGATTTCAGGAACTATGAAATTGCAAACCTTGGTTTTGGTGCCGACAGTTACCTGCATAACGATTTAAATAATCCCGATATGCCCGATTATAAGCTTTATGTGTTTGTAAACTGCTTCTCTCTTACCGACAAAGAGCGTGAAGATATCCGTAAAAAACTGCAAAAAAATCACGCAACCGCTCTGTTCCTGTACGGTAACGGCTACATCAATACTGACCGTACACCTTCCATGCACGCAGATTATATGAAAGAGCTTACCGGTATTTGCATGGCGGAAGAAATGGAAAAATACGCACCCAAATTCAAAATCACAGACAACGACATATTAAAAAATCTCGACAAGGGAAAATGGTATGGTGAATTCGATAAACTTAGAAAACCAAACCAGGATTTCGTACCGCGTCATGTATGCCGTTCCTTCTTATATCCTCTCTTATATCCAAACGACGAGAAGGCAACCGTGCTTGCAAAATACGCGCAGGTTGACCGCTCGGCAGTGGTTGTGAAAGAGGTGGACGGATTCACCTCGGTTTATTGCGGCAGCAAATATATTTCCGCAGAATTTGTGCGGGAAGTGGCTCGTTTTGCAGGGTGTCATATTTATGAAGAGGATGGGCATGTTCTGTATGTGAACAAAAATTTCCTGACTGTACATGCATCACATACCGGAACGATTACCTTAAAATTTCCCAAAGCTTGTTCACTTTTTGAGCTTTATGAAGAAAAATACTACGGTGAAAATGTGAACGAAATTTCCTTTGATTTACTAAAGGGCGAAACAAAAATGTTCCAAATCGGTGAGTAAATATAAAAGACCGCTGTTGCGGTCTTTTTTGTTGGTATAAATCAACTGTTGGTTGTAAAAAACATCTTAAATTTAACTAATAAGTGTTAGACAAGTAGAAAAATATGTGCTACAATAAAGAAAAAACACAATGGAGAAAAATTATGTTAAGAACTGAAATGCGTAATGAAAAGAGCATGCACATTGATCAAATGGACACAATGTCCATGTTAAAAATCATCAGCGATGAAAATTTTAATGCGGTGCGTGCCGTAGAAAAAGCTTTGTCTGAAATCGGAAGGGCAGTAGACATTATTGTAGAAGCAATCCGCAAGGGAGGCAGACTCATTTATGTGGGTGCAGGTACTTCAGGCAGACTTGCTGTAGCAGATGCAGCAGAATGTCCGCCTACCTTCGGTGTGGATTATAACACTGTGATTGCCATTATTGCAGGAGGCGAGAAAACATTAGTCCGCGCCAGCGAAAATCAGGAGGATTTTGAAGAACAGGGTGCGATGGATTTGCTCCAAAGAAATGTAACGGGTGACGACGTGGTTTGCGGTATTTCGGCTTCAGGCGGTGCGGCGTTTGTGGCAGGTGCTATGAAGGAAGCTAAAAAGCATGGCTGTAAAACCCTTTCTTTAAGTTCTAATCCCGACACTTTAATCGGCGGACTGGCAGGTGTGGAAATTGTAACCGACACGGGCGAAGAAGTGGTGCAAGGCTCAACCCGAATGAAAGCCGGTACAGCACAAAAGCTGGTTTTAAATATGCTTTCCACCTGTGCCATGATTCAGACCGGCAAGGTATATGAAAATGTTATGATTAACTTAAAGCCCTCAAACATCAAACTAAAAAAGCGTATGATTAACATAGTGTGCTCACTTGCAAAGGCAGAAGAAGCGAAGGCAGAAGCGGCTTTGGAGCAGGGGAACTGGGACATTCGTTCTGCATTAAAAATCATTGAGGAGAAATAAGATATGTTTGAAGCAAAAAAACTTGCAGAAAATATAAAAAAAGGAAGACAAAAGTTAGGTCTTACTCAGCAGACACTTGCGGAACGCATTTTCGTATCGGGTCAGGCAATATCCAAATGGGAAACGGGACAAAGTGTTCCCGATTTAGAGAATCTTTGTCAGCTGGCAGAGCTGTTTTCCACATCGGTTGATAACCTTTTGGGACAAAAGTCGCGTACAAGAGAGGAAAAGGTTTTTATCGGTATTGACGGCGGCGCGACCAAAACAGAGTTTTTGCTTTTTACCGAAAGTGGTGTGGTGCTGGAACGCATTTTGCGTGCAGGCTGTAATCCGAATGTGTGCGGTTTGGAGCAGGCTTTTGAAATATTAAAAGACAGCATTGACACCCTCTTACAAAAAGAACCGGATGTTTTTGGCGTGTTTGCCGGAATTGCCGGATTTATGAGTGGTGAAAACGGCAAGAATCTGTATGCTTTGCTGAATAAAAAATATCCGCTTCTAAAAAAAGAACTGGGCAGCGATATTTTGAATGTGATTTATTCAAGCCACGCCACTGAGCGGTGTCTGGCAGTCATTCTGGGCACAGGGGCGGCAGTTTACGCCAACGAACAAGGCAAGCTTTCCCGTATTGGGGCCTGGGGCTATCTTTTGGATGAACTGGGCGGCGGTTTCGGACTTGGCAAGGCGGCACTGCAGGCATCGCTTGCCGAGCGGGACGGATTTGGCAGAAAAACCCTGCTTACAACTCTTACCGAAGAACGGCTCGGCACAACCGTGTGGGACAGCATTGATAAAATCTACAAGGGCGGTGACAGCTTTATTGCATCCTTTGCACCCTTGGTGTTTGAGGCTTGCGAGCAAGGAGACGAAGTGGCGGATGAGATTCTGGAAAAATTTTCGCAAAATGTGGCAGACCACTTGCAATTTGCACGAAAAGCGTATAATTGTGGAGAAGATGTGATTGTTGCAGGTGGCTTAATTCAACAAAGGCCTGAACTTTCGGAAAGAATTCGAAGAAAGACAGGGGATTGCCCGATTACCATTCCCACATTGCCGCAGATTTACGGTGCTTGCAAGAAGTGTGTCATGACCTTTGGCAATTTAAATGATAAATTTGAAGAAAATTTCAGCAAAAGCTATGCAGTTTTGCTGTGATGCGATTTTAAAGGAAAAAACATGGAAATCAGATGTCTTAGAGAAAATGAATTATATGAGCATGGAATACTCACTTTGACAGAAAGTGGGTATTCTGTTTTTTTGCTCAAAATCCCTTTGTTTCAAGGGGGTTACACCACTTTTAATGATTTTGAAGCGGTCTAAATTGAGCTGAATTTGATGTTTATTTCGTTCCATTTTGACAAAACAAACACACGCTCTTCAGCACACGTCAAATTTATGCTTTTACAAGCCTCAATGGTTTTATTTTTAATATAAAACACACTTTTGTAGTCAATATCCTCACATAATGACAATAAACTTGATAGAACTGTTGTATTTTTATTTTTGCCTTTACTTAAGCCTTTTTCGTACTTCGCATTATATGTAGGAAAAAGCCGCTTGGGCAGCGTTTTGCTATTGTGTGTTTCGAAACTGCATGGGTGTTTTACTTTCTTTTTCTTTGAAGGTGCGCATAAAGTGAGGCATACTCTGAAAGCCGGAAAGGGCAGAAATTTCGGTTACGGAAAGATTTGTGCTTTGCAGGAGCTGTTTTGCGTATCCAAGCCTTAATGCAGTCAGATAGGTCTTGAATGTACAGCCGTATGTTTTAGAAAACAAATCTGAAAAATAGGAGGCGTTTAAATGCACAGCTTGTGCGACGTCTTTTAAGGAAATAGGGTTTTTAAAATTTGTAATGGTATATTGGATTCCTTTACGGATACTGTCAGGCAAAACAACGCCCGATGCGGACGATAAATATTTGCCTTCTGTAACCAAACGACAAAGTAAAGCGTTTAAAAGATGCTGTTTTTCCCTGGATTCCTTGGAATTTTGCAAAAGTGAAATCAAAGAGAGAATAGGGGAGCCTTCTGAAAGATTATGCAAAAACAGAACCTGTTGCAGTTTTTCAACCAGTTCATGGTCGATCATTTCTTCTGTAAACGAGATGTTTATAAAATGCGTGCTGTTTTTAGATTCTTTTGTGTAGGTGTGATGTAAATCTAAAGGCGTAATCAGATACAGGCTTCCTTTGCATAAATCAAGATTTGTTCCGTTAATTCGGCTTACGGTCTCACCTTCATAATAATAAATCAGCTCATAATAGCTGTGCCAATGCAGGCCGATATCCATAACGGAAAAGGACTCTTTAATATGTATGGGCTCCCCATACAGTTGTTTTGCATCCAGTTTTTTGATTGAATTCATAATATCACCATCGCTATTATATCAGAAAACCTAAAAAAATGCAATAAATAACCAAAAAACATGTATTGATATACTAAAAAATTGTTATAAAATTAATGTGAGGTGATTAAAATGGGATATTATGAAAAAGGTACATTTTACGCAGGTTGTAATTACTGGGCTTCGGACACCGGCATATATATGTGGAGGGAATGGAACGAAAAAACAGTTGAGAATGATTTTAAACTGTTAAGTGAAATCGGCATTCAAATGGTAAGAGTTTTCCCGCTGTGGCCTGATTTCCAGCCGGTTAAAGAGATTTTTGGGTGGAATCAGATCAGTGCGGGTTTTTCTGTAGATGGCGATACATTATTAGACACAACTGATGACGGTATAGATTCTCTTATGATGGATCGTTTTGAAAAACTTTTGGATATCGCACAAAAATATGATTTACTAGTTGTGCCGGCACTTATAACAGGCTGGATGAGCGGAAGGTTGTTTGTTCCGCCGGCACTTGAAGGCAAGAATCTGATATGTGATCCGGCGGCAATCCGATGGGAAGTTCGTTTCGTGCGCGCATTTGCAAGACGGTTTAAGGATCATCCTGCTGTTTACGCCTGGTGTCTTGGCAATGAATGTAATTGTATGTCTCCTGTTGAGAGTAAAGAACAGGCAAATCTTTGGATGCAGTCCATTTCTGATGCCATCCGTGGAATAGATAACACAAGACCCGTGCTCTCAGGCATGCATTCTCAGTACTGCCCGGGTGAAGATGAGTGGGTATTACAGGACTGCGGTGAAAACTGCGACATTTTAACCACACACCCTTATGCCTCACCGTCATATACTACAGACCGTGACCATGCAAATACCATGAAGGTTATGCTGCATCCTGCAAGTCAGAATCTTTATTACAAGGGTATTGGTCAAAAGCCGAGCATTATTGAAGAAACAGGTACATACGGTCAGCAATATTGCGATGATGAAGTTGTGGCAAAATACGCAGAAGGTTGTTTGTATACCTCCTGGGCACACGATTGTCTGGCTTGGCTTTGGTGGATTGGTTTTGACCAGGGTAGCTTAACTTATCATCCCTTCGGATATAACAACCGTGCAAGTAACTACGGCCTTTATCGTGAAGACGGTACATTAAAGCCTGTTGGCGAAGTTGTTAAAAAGTTCAATGCATTTTTGGATAAATTCCCTTACAAAAAATTACCGCAACGCATTGTGGACGGTGTTTGTATCTTAACACAAGGACAAAACAGTTGGAATGCGGCAGGTGCAAGCTTTATTCTTGCAAAACAAGCAGGACTTGATATTGATTTTGCATACGCAAATGACAAAATTCCAAAAGCTGCGGCTTATTTTATTCCGTCTATGGAATGCAATGAATTTGGTTTTGATAAATTGTATGACCTTATGGACCGTGTGAAAGAGGGTGCAGTTATGTATCTGTCTATCGGAAATGGTACGCTCCGTAATTTGCAATCGGATTGGGGTTTTCATATCAAAAACAGAAAATATCTGAATAAAGAAGAAACAGTGAATATTTCGGATGTGTCGTTGCCGTTGCATTTTAAAGTGAAATTCAATATTGATATTGAAAATGCCGAGGTTTTGGCTACAGATGATTCGGGTGCACCGGTATTTTTGCGTTCCGCACACGGAGAAGGTCAGCTTTTCTTCCTGATGGCGCCGCTCGAAACAGCTATATACGAAAAAACAGATGTTTTCGAAATGCCGTACTATAAGTTCTATGCAGAAATGGCAAAATATCTGCGAAAGGATAAAATTATATCTTCGGACAATCCGATGGTCGGCTTAACCGAGCATCCTGTAAATGAAGCTGAGCGAATTGTGGTTATCACTGCGTATACGGAAGAAGAGACTGATGCAAGCTTTAGCATAAAGCAGGGCTGGCAATGTGATTCTTTTGAATATAAACAGAAGTTCAGTGGCAGTCAGACAAAAGTGTTTATTTTTAAGAAGGTGTAATATGATTTTAAAGTTAAAACCCACAAGAGTTTACCGAACTTACTACGGTGGTGTGAATCTTGACAGAGCGGAAGGAAAGAGAAATACGGAAAAAACACGGTTCCCGGAAGACTGGTTAGCTTCGGTTACCGAGGCATTTAATCCGGACCATCCCGTATTGCATGAGGGGTTAAGCGTGACCGAGGACGGACACCTTTTAAAGGATATTATTAACGAGAACAAAACACACATGATCGGGAAGCGTGAAAAAATGTCTCTCTTGTTCAAATTGCTTGACAGTGCAGAACGTCTTGTCATTCAGGTGCACCCTACAAGGGCTTTTGCGAAAGAATATTTCAATAGTCCGTATGGGAAAAGCGAGTGTTGGTACATATTAAACGATGAAGGGGAAGTGTACATCGGGTTTCGGGAAGGCATAACAAAAGAATACTGGAAGTCGTTGTTTGAAAGTCAGGATGTTGAAAAAATGCTTGATTGTCTGCACAGATTCAAGGTTAAAAAAGGTGATTTTATTTTTGTAAACGGCGGTGTTCCGCACGCTATCGGTAAAAATTGTTTTTTAGCAGAATTGCAGGAGCCAACTGATTTAATGGTTATTCCCGAAAAGGTTACACCATCAGGGGTTGTTTTGTCTGAGCAAAAGCTGCACGGCGGACTCGGATTTGATAAAATGTTTGACTGCTTTTGCTATGAAGGATTGTCTGAAAGTGAAACACGAAAAAAACATTTTATAATACCCCGAAAAGTAAATGCAACAGAAACAGAGCTTTTAACCTGTGACATGTTCAGGTTAAGTCAGCTGGAGATTTCAGGGGAATATGCCTTTGAAACAGATGCATATGGGATAGCTGTAGTAATTGACGGTGATGTGGAAATAAACAGCATAAAGCTTAAAACATATGACAGAGTCTTTATTAGTGAAGATGAGAAAAAATTAAATTTTAAAGGGACGGGGAAGCTTTTGCTCTGCAGACCGTAGAGAAATGAACAACAGAGCTTTAACTGAGTATAATAGGCTTTGAAAAGAGAAATGATTAAATCCGGGTGCACTCCTGTTTATCATTTCGTTCGCAAATTTTATCATTTTGTTCGCAATTGTTTTGATTTGCTTGAATTTTAAAAATTTTTCTGATATACTGTTCCCGTAAAGGGGGCAAAAACTATGAAAGAACTCAAATTTGAAGAACTGACTTTAGAACAAAAGTTTGGCATGGTATATTCTGCTTACTGGACGCCATATTATGACCACGACAGAGAAAACAACGAAAAATGGATACTCGGAATGATCAAAAAAAGAGCGCTTGGTTGTGTATGGATTCAACAAAGTTTGCCCGATGCGGATGAAATGATTAAAAAAGTCCGTGAAGCCGCAGACTATCCGATTCTGATCATCACAGATGCAGAAAGTGGAATCGGTGAATACAAAATCGGCAAGCAGAACGCAATAGGCTGTACAGACAGCGAAGAGCACGCTTATGCCTTCGGCAAGGCGCTCGGCGTTACCGCGCGCAAAAGAGGCTATAATATTGTTTGTAATCCTCTGCTTGATTTAAGTAAGAATGGCTCTATGCGTTCAATGGGTTCGGATAAAGAAAGGGTTTTACGCCTCGCAGCAGCAGAAATCCGCGGTATGCATGACGGCGGTGTGTTATCCGTTTGCAAGCATTATCCCGGACACTCTCTGACAACAGAACACAAGGATTCTCACATGGAACCGATAGAAGCTCCCGAAACAAAAGAAGAGCTTCTCCAAACCAACCTTTACCCATACATAAAATTAAATGAGCTGGGACTTTTAGACGGCATTATGACAGGACATCACAAATTTTCAAAGATTGACCCGGAATTCCCCACAAGCCTGTCCAAAAAAACAATAGATATTATAAGAGAACAGGGGTTTAACGGATTTACCATAACCGACGCACTTTCCATGCAGGGTGTGGTTGCGGAGTTTGGCTATGAAAAACCCATGGGTCTTTCAATAGCTGCAGGGAACACCTTTGCACTTCCGTACAGCGCTGCTGTTGAAAAAAAATACAATCAGATTAAAGAAGCTTATGAAAATGGAGTTATCACAGACGAAATACTTGATTCGGCAGTAAAAATAGTGCTTGAAACACAGGAAAAAGCTCTTGAAATGTACACAGAAACTGAAATCACAGAGCAGGAAAGAGCACTTGCCAAATTAATAAACAAAGACTCTGTTTTTGCAAAAACGGATGACGGTGTTGATTTGCCCATTTCAAAAGACGGAAAGCATTATTTCATACTGATGGTAAGAAATGAAACCGATGTAAACAGCGAGGGCAAGGTTGAGGTTGATACCTTCTCCAACGGTTGGCATCACCCCTCAAAAATTATCAAAAAGATAGAAGAAACTTTCCCCAATTCTGTTGTAAGAACGGTTTATGAGTTCCCGACACAGGGGCAGAACTGTAAAGTTTTATCCGAAGTTCCTGACCTTAATCCCGATGATGTTGTGTTCATCAGCTTCAGCGAATTTTTAGCTTTTGCAGGCGGTGAAGAAATTACCTACCGAATTGTAAGGCTTCTTGAAGCGTTCCAGAAGACAGACCGCATTTCAACACTTATTCACTTCGGAAATCCCAAGGTTTTAGAACCGCTTCCGCATTTTAAGAGAGTAATCATCGGAGGTCAGTCCGAAGAAAGCATTGAAGCCTGCTTTGATGTACTCTCAGGCGACTATCCCGCAAAAGGCAGTCTTACATATGATGTGAATTTTAAATAGGTACATATTTTAAAATTTGCTTTACGAAAAACTCTATTAACTCATACATTCAATACACATTAGGACAGCAAGATAGAATTGTTGTCCTTTTGTTTTTTATATGATTTCGCATACTATAAGCAAATTAAATAAAACAAAGAAACCGCTGATCCAGCGGTTTCTTGTTTGGCAGGGAAGAGGGGTGCCACCCTTATTCATAATAATTTCAGAGTTCAAGATCAGCCATGTCGATGGATACGATACCTGCAAAACCTAACGGCAAATAATATCTATCTGCCTCTGCATCGTATATTGCCATGTTGGGATTTGCGGGCAATGCATCATTTATCTTAACTGCTGTAGCAGAAGTTCTGTCTTCGCTAAGCTTGAGTATACGTGAATTACCTTTATGACGATGCATTACAAACATATAATCGCCAAGCACAACAGGACACTGTCCCATGATTGAACCGTAGTTTGCCATTGGGGTAATCTGATTCTTGATGATTTGCTTTGAGAGGTCTGTTAAATCTAAATCTCCGGGGTTAAAGCGATAGATATTTCTGCCGGAACTTAGAATAACATGTTTGCCGTCGCTGTCTGCACAAAGACCTGAAATAGAGATGCCGTCAACCCACTGTTTTACGATCGGCTCTTGTCTGCCATCCTCACCAAAATCACAAACAAGAACATCTTTCCTGGAGGAGCTCATCATCAAATAACGATTATCAATGCATCCAATGCTCATCTGGTTCTGATATACCACCGAAAAGCTTTCTATCTTAGCATTTTCGCTTTCGTACAGTTTAGGAGCGGTCTTATCTCTTAAGTCAAGAACTGTACCCGTGTTCGCATAGTGTGCTAAAGCAAAGTCTGCATAAGGTGATAACTGAATCTGAACAACGGCTTGCGCAAAAGCCTGGTTGCCTACAAGTGTAAGCTTTGTCGGATCTTCAGTATTTATTTCGTAGATTGCAACACCTGCGGTTGCTTCTGCGGTATACAGATAGTTTTCAAAAATCTGTACATCCTTTGTAATATCACGAGAAGCTACTGAACCAACCTTTTCCATGGTGTTCTTATTTAAAATGATAATGCCGTCGGTTCCTGCCGCAAGGTATAAATAATCGCCTTTCACAGCTGCTGCACGAATCTGCGTTCCTGAGTTAAAGTATTTCGCATTTTCACCGTACTTTGCCTGATAGTCTAACATGTAGTAAGGTGTGCCTTTTTCCTCAATATCAATTGTTGAAGTGTTGGCATCGCGGTCTCCTGCGTTAATCGGAAGCTGTACTTCATAAAGATTGTTCTGAACTCCATATTCGCAGGTGCCCATGTACAGCTTATCATCATCAATTGCAATACCGATTACGGGATAAGCTCTGCGATTGCTTGAAAGCGGCAGCGAAGTATGGTTTCCGGTTTCAGGATCACGCTGATGTACATATATGTCCTCATTGTTCCAAAGGGAGTTGGGGGTAGCAGTACCGAGTGCCTGATACTGTGCTACACGGACAGGATTGTTTGTGTCTTCCACATCATAGATATATGCGCCGGCATAAACGTTGGTAGCACATATATACTTGTCACCGTAGGATTCAACACGCCATACGTCGGGGCTGCCTATGTATTCTGCGCCGTCGAAACGAACAACAGAAAGTCTTTCGGGGGTTTCAGGGTTTTCAATGTTCCAAAGCTCTAAACCAATGCCCACACCATAGCCCGGTTTGTCTGTTGTTTGATGGGAATAAGCATCCGCTAAATTAGCAGTAGGATATATGCGAGCATGTTGTCCTGTTACTGCATATAAAATGCCATCCTTAACCAAAACGCCATCGCCTCTGCCTGAAATGGGGATAGATTTAAGTATCACAGGCTTGTTAACATCTCTTACATCGCATACTCTTACTACACTTTCCGCCCACACGCCTGCATACACATAGCCGTTGTAATAGCAAACATTCTGGGTTTCACCTGTAGCGATATTGGATACGAAATGCGGGTCATACAAATCTGCAATGTTAAAAATGGTAATACCGGAGTTACGGTCTGCTACGTACAGATAATCACCGTGTATATCAAGACCTGAAGACATTTCCAGGGAGTCGATATGACTTGCAAGTACAGGCTTTTCTGGGTTAGTTATGTCAAATGCAAATACACCATAGTTACGTCCTACGACAACAAGACCTTTTTTATCCTCTGTTAAATCCATTTCTCTGAGCTCGCCATAGAATTCAGTCATGTAAACCGGCTTAAAGTTACCGCCTTCATCTTTTTTAAGAACATGAAGTCTGTTGTTGCGAAGGGCATACATATAATCATCAACGACTACGCAGTCCATAGAACGGTTGTTGGTCATTCCTCTTTCGTCGCCGTCGGTCGGGTTATCTAATAAGCCATCTGTTTCATTGACGGTTACCACACCATAGGTCCAATCCTCGGATGCGATCAAATATGTACCTGTTTTTGTCTTGTGGTATGTTTCGGTACTCTTCTCAATTTCAGGCTCGGATACATGGAATTTACCGCCGTCCTCTAAAGTAACCTCTACACTTGTTTCGTTACCGGTTGCTGTGAAAGGAAGGTATACTGCAGCCAGCTGTGTGGATACGAAGTAGGAGAAGGTCTGTGTTACCGTATCGCCCTCTTTTACCGAAATGGTAAGGCGGTGGTTAGAGTCTTCACCGTAGGCATAAACACGGGCATAATAAACATCATTTGCTGTTGTTTCTATGTCAGTGGATATAACATCGGTGTTTTTGGAAAGTGTATAGATTGGTTCATCATATGCTTCTGTATATTTCGGAACTCTGATTTCCAGAGGTTCTCCAAGAGGTGTCAGCTTTCCGTCATCAGACCATGCATAATATCTTGTTATCATGCCACCTGTGTTGGTGGAGGGAATGGATGTCGAACCCGTTACGCCTTTTGCAAGCGTTGTGGAGCCATTAAACGTACCGTCTTCCTGATATTCGGTTTTGATAATCCAAGCCGAAATGGTTGCACCGGGTCTTTTGGTCAGATGCAGTTTTCCGTTGCTGTAAGAAAGCTTTGCAAGGCTCTTGTCGTTTGCATCAAAGCCTGATATTGTGATTGTCGTTTCCTGCGCTTCAAGGGAGGCAATGGACTTGGCTGAAACGGAAACGTTGTAGGTTCCTGCTTCTAAATCCGATGTGTCAACGGTGTAGGTAAGCGCATCAACCTTAGTCGCTGTAACGGCAACACCGTCTATTGTGACAGTGGGTGCCTTAAACAACGGTATATTAAACTTAAGGGTGGCGATTCCCGGCGTAGTGCTTTCTACGGTATAAGATAAGGAAGTTTCGCCGGATACTTCCCATATTTCGAGGTCGGAAATTGTGAGACTGCGGGAAGCAGCCTTTTTGCTTGAAAGAACAAACCCAAGCTGTATTTCGCCTTCTCCGGGGAAGGTTTTAAGAGAACCTACTGCTTCGCCGTTTCTGTACATCTGCGAGGTAGACTCTGCCCAGTTGATTTCTAAAACGATATCATCTCCGCCGTCCACACTCGAGATAGTCTCATCGGTTAAGAATGCGGAAGTATGATACTTTTTGTCGGCAGAATCCTGGAGGAACGGCTTATACTGAACATACTTGGTGGCTTCAACAGCGTTAAAGTGAATCACAGTTTTGCTGTTATGGTTAGGTGTAAAGCTGTCATTTAAAACGTAATAAGCATTTCCGCAAGAGTCGTTTGGAGGTGCGGTTACTTCAAGCGTAACGCCGGCTGCATCTGACGATACATTAAATGTTCCGGTATCTTCATTTTTATCTGCAGATATTGCAAAATCACTTGCTGTAAGAGCGGTGGTGTCAGGGAATAATAAGCCTTTGTAAACGCTTGCGGCTTTTACCACATATGTATAATCGGCAGCAAGAGAGGTAATGGATTCAGCCGATACGGAAACGGTGTGGTTTCCCACTGCCAAACCTGCTGTGTCAATGCTATAGGTTGCAGCATTAACTTTTGTTGCTGTAACAGCATTGCCGTTTATGGAAATAGTGGGTTCTTCAAACAACGGCATGTTAAACTTAACCTGCGCGGTTCCCTCTGCAGCACTCTCAACTGTGCAGGATAATGCATCCGCGGAGGTTTCCCATACAGAAAGGTCGGAAACTGTGAAGCTACGGGTGGCAGTTGCTTTATCACTGGAAAGGGCAAAACCAATCTTCATTCCGCCATTTAAAGCTGCTTGGGTAGGGAAGGTTTTGAGTGTTTGGACTGCTTCACCGTTTCTGTACACCTGAGAGGTGGACGCAGACCAGTCAACGGTTAAAACAATTTCGTCGCCACCATCTGCACTCATAGTGCTTCCATCGGTTACATAACCGGTGACATGATGTCTTGTTCCGGTAGAATCTACGAGGAACGGTTTGTACTGCACATACTTGTTGGTTTCAACAGCATTAAAACGTATAACGGTTGTGCTGTTATAGTCAGGGGTAAAGCTTTCATCTAAAATATAATAAGCATTACCGCAGTTGGCAGTTTCAGGGGCAGTCACCTGAATTAAAGTGCCGTCTGCACTCGACGACACGGTAAAGGTTGTATCGTCTTTGTTTCTATCTGCATCCAGCGTGAAATCATCTGCTGTAAGAGCTGTGGTGTCAGGGGTTAGTAAGCTTTTGTAAGTGCTGCTTGCAGCATTTACCGCATAATCGGCATTGAGTGTTGCCATGGACGTCAATGTGACCATTATGCTTAACATGAGCGCGAGAATTTTTTTTATTCTCATAAAATTTACCTCCTAAAAAAGTATTGCAATACATAGTCTCCTATGCTATACTAAAATAAGGATAGCACAAAATTCAGTTCTCTACCTTTAATTTTGTCGATGAAAGCAAGAAAATTGTCCACGGAAATCAAGAGGTGATTTTATGTATGATATTAATGCAATAAAAAACTACATACTTTATCTCAAAACCAAATGTGATTTATCCGTCAGCTTGCATATGCTGGACTATGGTCAACTTGTTAAGTTAGGCGCTTTGCTCCCTTTTGCTTTTCACGATAACTCCTACTGTGTCTATGTCAAGACCTGCGAAAAAGCACATGGTCAGTGTTGCCTGGAACAGAATAAGGCGAAAATTAAAAGCCAGAGCGGTTCTTTTCATGGAATATGCTATGCGGGTGTAAAGGAATATGTTTATCCTATATATAATGGAAAGGATACGGTTGGCATCGTTTGTGTTTCAGGGTATCAAAGCGAAAAGGCAACATACTATTTAAATTCAGTTTGCGAAAACTATGATTTGGATTATGAAAAATTAAGCGCATTTTATCGTACACTAAAACCCAAAATTCCGCCCAAGGATGAGATTGATACACTCATCCATCCTTTGTGTGAAATGCTTGAGCTTGCCTTTATCCAGTTGCAGGAAAACACCTATTTTCCGCAGAGCTTTGCAGAACGGGTAGCACACTATCTGGATATAAATCATACGAAAAAAATCTCTTCCAGAGATGTGTGTGACCATTTTTCCTGCAGCCGCTCTTATATGAGTCGTGAATTTAACCGATACACCGGAATGACAATACGGGAATACCTTACCGAGCTTCGTATAAGGGATGCACTCGTATTGTTAGAATCCTCTTCTCTTTCGGTTTCTGAAATCGCATATTCTGTCGGGTTTAATGATTCTAATTATTTTTCCAGCATTTTTAAGTCTCACGTTGGCGTATCTCCTCAGGAATATCGAAAAAAGCGAACACGATGATTATACAGGGTATATAAGCGTTGACATACAAGAAATAAAATGTAGGGGCGATCTTAAATCGCCCCTACATTTATAACACCACAATTTCTATGGACGAATTCGGTAATTTTAAAGACAAAAGTAAAGGAAAGGGGCACGATGTTGTGTTATATTTATAAATGATGTATTTATATTTTGCAATACCTTTAGGAGGTAGTGTTTTATGAAAAAAATATCTGTACTTATCTTAAGCATAATGATGGTATTGATGTCGATTATAATGCTCAATGCCAATTATGTGGTAAATGCGGCGGACGACTTATTGGGATGTGACACAACAAAACTTACAACGGAGGATTTCACGATAACCGCAGATAAAAACGAAGATACTACAACATTTACTGTAGAGTCGAGTGCGGCAGGCGTTTCGCTTGAGGTAACCGCACCTTCAACTGACACTTGCGGAAATGCTTATTATGTCTTAAATGATAGTTTTACACCGGACTATAACAGTACAACCGTTATTCGCTTTAATGCTGTTGAAACCAACAAGTATGTTCAATATAAGCCGTTCATAGAGGATTCTAATGGCGGAAAGTATCATGTTTCCGCTTTTGTAACCGATGGGCAAACCATAAGTGATGACGGCGGTGATGAAGTGGTTTTAAAGATTAACTGGTCCGGGGAGACATCGAAATTGTACAGAAATGGTGTGGAAATCGGTTATCTTAAGACCTTCCCTACACAAGAAGTTTTAAGCAAGGGAATACAGCTTGGTTTTGTTCTTTCAAGTAAACAGGCTGCTTCTCGCAGCTTCACGGTTTCCAACCTTGAGGTATGGAAAGAGTCCGGAGAGCCGTATTTGACTTTAAAGGGCGAACCTACTGAGAAATTCTTTGCGGGTGAGTATCAGATTCACGTGCCTGCTCCCCAAAGAGCCGGGACAGTAAGCTTTACAGTTTTGGGCGTACAATACCAAGACGGACATCTGGTTAGTATCACCCCCAAGACCTTTGATTTTGAGAAAATAGATGTTGATACCGAAATGGTTCTGGATGTTACAGTTGCCGATGAAACAGATCAGTTAACCTGCATGGTATGGGAGAGCTTGCGTACAATGAAACCTATCATTATGAAGAAGAATTTTGAAAAGATTTTGCCCGATGAAGATGCGCCTTATGCGATTTTAAAATTTGACGATTTGGGACCGGGAACTGTGGAGGCGTTTCAAAAGGCGATAGACGTTTGTGAAGAAGAAGGCGTGGTGGCATCGCTGGGGCTGATTGGAAAACGGTTCAACGACGAAACAGATCCATCGGTTTATACCACCATCCAAAATTGGCATGATAACGGATTTGAAATCTGGCATCACGGATTTGAGCATTCACCGGAAGAATATTCTACCTATACCTATGAACAACAAAAGGAGTCCTTTGGCAAGGTCCTGGATTTGATACAAGAAAAATGCGGCATTACCATTACTGCATTTGGATCTCCGCATAACAACAGCACCGAGCTTACGCGGGATATGATTGAGGAAAATTTCCCGCAAATCAAGGCGATTATGCTGGCGAGCTATGAGGGAACGAATAACATTACCGTTTTGAATAAGCAAGTGCGTTTAGAAGCTGCCACAGCAGGCGTGATGGCAGATTATCAGACCGTTCAGAACCGCTATGCAAACCGAAGATCAGGGGACGTTATTGTGATGCAGGGACACCCTTCCGGATGGGACGAGGAAGAACTTTTGAAACTAAAGCTTATCATTCAGTTCTTAAAACAAAAAGGCTGTATTTTTATTACTCCAACTGAGTATGTGAACATGTGTGTGAACAAATAACAGCATGCCCTATGGCTTTTGCCACAGGGCATGCTCTTTTTGCTATCCCAACATTTATTATGGAACCAATTTTTCTGCTTTTGATAGTATTTTTTATACATCGATTGACTTGCGGTGCAAAGCATGGTAAAATAAAATTACTCCTTGTGTTTTGTGGACAAATTTCGTGCTTTTAACGACAAAAGTCAAGGAGAAGAACGCGTTTTTGTGCTATATTTATCATAGCCTAACGAAAAAGGGGAGGAAAAGAATGAAAACGAAAGTGATTGCACTCACGCTGTGCTTTTTGCTTATGGCACAGCCATGTCTTGCTTTAAGTGAAAGTATTGCGGTTGACAGAAATACGGTTACCATAAGTGGTAAAGCGGAAATCCCTCTGCAGGAAGTTGTGCTTCAGCTTCTGGCTGAAGGGAAAACAACTGCTGAAAGCCTTGATGACATTTTATATCAGGATCAGGCAAAGACGGACGAAAACGGTGATTTTTCCCATTCGTTCACCGTTCCTTCAGGCTTAAACTCGGGAAATTACAACCTGGTTTTTGCTTATGAAACGGGCGAAACAAAAACACTTGTTCTTCCGTATAAAAATGAATCGGATGTAAAAGATGCTCTCCGGATGCTTGAAAGCGAAAAAGAACCATCAAAGCTAAAGGTGCTTTTTGAACAGTATGGCGAAAGCTTTGGTTTTGATATGGAGCTTTACAACGCGCTTTCCGATGCAGGAAAGCTGAAGGCGGCGGAGCTTTATGTAAATAACAAAGATTTTGCAAGCTCGGTAACAGCAGCTGCTGTTATGCACTACGACGGTGATTTTTCAGACCTTGTAACAGGCAAATTTGGTGAATTTACAAAAATTTCCGAAACAAATGCATATAAGCAATTCAGTGCCCGCATAAATATTTCGGAAATCGGAAGTGTTCTTAAGCAGAAAACAATTTCCTCGGGTGACGGGGCGAGAGCCGAGTTTGAAATTGAAACAGGTCTTGCGCTTATAAAGAGTGCAAGAAGTTGGTTTGATGTGCAGCAGGCGGTTGAGCTTATCGTTCCTGTCTTAGGACTTGACATTTCCGGTTTTAAGCAAAATCCTCAGGCTTTCGGAGAAGCATTTTTGGCAAAAAGCTACACGAAAGAAAGCTTTGTTGAAAGCTACAACGCAGAGCTTCAGAAGCATAGCAGCAGTACAGAAATCATTTTTGCTGATGTCGCACAGGAAACCTTATGGGCAAACGACAGTGTAAATGCTCTTTATAAGGCCGGCATCGTAAACGGTGTGTCGGATACCGCATTTGACCCCAACGGTAACGTAACCCGTGAGCAGTTTGCAAAAATGCTTATATCTCTGATAGGTGACACCGAAAACATTTCAGATCATTCGTTCTCAGATGTTCCGGCTGACAGCTGGTTTGCACCCTTTGTTTGTGCTGCAAAAGCTACGGGTATTGTAAACGGTGTGTCGGATACAGAATTTGGGGTAGGTCAGAATATCACCCGTGAACAGATGGCGGCAATGATTTACCGGGCGGGCAAGCTTTTGGGCTATGCACCCAAAGGCGAACCAAAGACCTTTACCGATGCGCAATTTATTTCGGATTACGCAAAGGAAAGCGTTGATGCCTTAACGGCAGGCGGTGTTATAAATGGCAAGGAAGACGGTACCTTTGCACCCCAAAGCACCGCAACCCGTGCTGAAGCGGCTTGTATGATTTACAATCTGATGAAGGCAACGGGTCACAGCAACAATAATTTAACAGGCTTAGAGCCTGTTAAAGGTGTTGATCCTTTTAAAACATACGCTGACAATTTTAACAGTCTTGCGGAAAAAGAATACAAGGAAAGAGACCTGGTTTCGGTTCCGGGGTGGTATTTTGTTTCGAATGGGGCATCTTATCTGAAGGCTTTAAAAGCGCCGACAGGCAAAACTACGGAAATTCCGTATACAGAAAAGCAGAAAGCGGAAAACGCATCCGATATGGCGGTGGCAATCATTGCTGACAACTCAAAGGCATCCGCATTCTTTGATACCGAGCCGTTTCTCATGAATGCAAAGACATTAGGAAAGCTTCGTTTGGAGATGAATCTTTATCTTGAATCGGAAAGCACATCGCCTTCTTATAAGATTTTTGACGCGCAGTTCATGGCATATGAAGTAGACAGAGGCAGTAAGCTGATGCCCTTCATCTATTTTGCAGCTGATGGCGGTGTGTACTACTACGAGACAGACGAATCAAGTGTACGTTGCGGAAGCTATGCCAAAAACACATGGACAAATGTTTGCGCAGACATAGATACCGAAAGGAGCATCTACACACTTTATTTAAACGGAACGGCTGTTGCAAAAGATGTTCCGTTCTCCGCAACAGATATTTTGTGGGACGGTTCAGACCCTGTTCCTGCATTAAAGAAGGTTCGTGTTCGTATGGGCGTTGCTCCTGATGCCGTAGGTAATTCATCTGTGTGTATCGATGACTTCCTTCTCGCTACATACACAGACAAGCCTGCAATCAGCATTAAAAGTGCAGAGGGTAACAAGGTTACACTTTCGGTTCCCGAAAATATTGACGAAAATACATTGAAGTATATTTCGGTTTCTGTAAACGGAAATAAGGTTAACGCAACCGGTGCTTTAAGCGGTGAGAATTACACAATCACTCTTCCTGTTCCCTTAAAAGAAGGCGACAAAACAGAGGTTACGGTAGGAAAATGGGTTGCACTTAGTAACGGTGTAATAACCGGCACACCCTATGTCTTAGAGTAAAGGAGGAGATAAACATGAAAAAGATAATTTTAGGTTTAACTTTACTTGTGCTTATTTTCTCATGCACAACAGTGTTTGCGGCAGAAAAGGTACTTGCTCCGATTGTCGGACTTTCCGGTAGCGGAATCACAGAAGGCTTTGATGCTAAGGAATTTGACGGTCTTAAATTTGAGACCCGTGACCTTGGAAGTACATTTCCAAGCTTTGGTTTTATCACAGAAGGCTCTGTTATTGAGTCGGTAGATGTTTCAAAGCTCGGTGTAAAGGCATACAAAATTCCGTCAGAACCGAATAAAGACAATGGTATGCGCATTTCGTCGGACGGTACGGCGACCAAGCGTGCATATATTGACATATGGAACGTACCGCTTGAGAACATCAGAGGTGCTGAAAACTATCGCATTGAGTATAATATTTATGTGTCGCTTCCTGAAAATTCCCAAAACGGCGACGTGATTTCGGATATCAGCTTTTATGCGGTGGATGTCCCATCTGCTACCAAAAACGTGGGTATCATCGGCTTTGCCCGTAACGGGAAAGTATATCAGACATCCGATGTTTCTAAAAACAAATACGCAGAAATAAAAGACGCGGAAGGCAAGACCGTAACGTATGAAAATAACGCGTGGCAGCATGTTGTGATTGACATGAATGCAAAGACAGGAAAATATACCTTTTATCTTAACGGTAAACAAATTTTAAAAGACAAATCGCCTGCCTCTACCGTCGAGTTTAATGCAGAAAGCGGTGCATACCGTATCCGCCTTTCTTTCAATCCCGTGGCAGAGGACAGCGAAAGCTATATAATTTATGACGACATTTTATTCGCTTACGAAGCAGAGTCGGAAGAAGCTCCTGCATTCATGGGCTTTTCAGACGGGTTTAAAGAAAATAGCGATTTCTATAGCGGGATCAAAGGCATTCTGTTCTCGGGGATTTCATCGCCGGACGAAATAAAGATGCAGTCGGATGGAAAAGAAGTTAAAACAAAAGCGTCGCTTTCAAAGGATATTGCGACCTTATCCCTTTCGGAAAGCATTGCGCCCGATAGGCTTTACAGCATTACCTTCGGCAGATTCAGCGGAAACGTAATCATGAAGGATTCTGTAGAAGTTAAGCTTTTTGCCCATAAAACACGCATAGATAAGGCAACCTTGCAAAACGGAGGAATTGATGCGGAAATCGTATGCGGTACGGATACTGAAGCTGTTCTTACTGCGATGGTTTACTATAAAGACGGAAGCTTTTCCATGTGCGCAAGTGAACCCGCCACCCTTAAAGCAGGTGAAACAAAAGCTTTAAGAGCAGAAATTGAAAATTCCGACAGCATTGAGAGCATAAAGGTAACTCTTGTTGAAAGTATCAAAAATCCGAAACCGCTTTGTGCGGCGGTTACTGTGAAATAAGGAGGGAAGAAGCATGAAAAAATTTATATCTTTAAGCCTTGCATTTGTGCTGGTTTTATGTATGGTTCTTCCTGTATCAGCAAAAGCGAATGTGGTCGTACACGACGGCAATATCCTGTTTCCCGAAAGCGATGTTTACGCAGTTACGGTTAACGGCATAAAAGTTCCCGTCCGCGCGGAAATGGTAACGGATACCCCCTTTAATGTCGCAATGTTTTCGGCAGAAGGGGAGTGTGAGGTTGAAATTACCGTTCTTAAAACTATGGATAAATTCAAGCTGTCACCTACTGCGTACGGCTTGAATCCTACGCAGAACGGAAACAAAATTACCTTCAAATTTGATGCACCGAAGCACCTTTTGTTTGAAATGAATGACACTGTACCGCTCATTTTGATTTCAACGCCATATGAGACTGAAATTCCCGACAAAAATGACCCGAATGTTTTATATTTTGATGAAGGCGTTCACGAAGCAGGAATCATAAACCTTAAAAGCAACCAGACCGTTTATATCGCATCGGGTGCGGTGGTTATCGGAAGAATCCAGGGCATAAACATTGAAAACGCAAAGGTTTTGGGCAGAGGTATTTTAGAAAGCAAAAAGTACACCACGCCCGACTATCCCGGTATAAAGGATCCGGAGGTTGTCAAAGGCGTTTTAAGCGGAATGAACAGGACCAAGGCGGTTTTCTTTCAGGACAGTAAAAACTGTAAGGTGGACGGAATTGGCGTAAGAAACTGCAAAGAATGGCAGAATCTTTATCTTCTTGACAAGGACTTTGAAATTTCCAATATGAACACCATGGGTGTTCACGTGAACAACGACGGTATTGACTTAGACACCGTTGAGAATTTCAAGATTTACGGTAACTTTATTATGGCGGGTGACGATGGCTTTGGTTGGCACACCTTGCGTGCAAACGACACAAAGGAAGCCCCCACCAGAAATATCGTTGCGGAAAACAACACAATCTACAATGTAACCGCAGGTAACGCAATCCGTTTCGGCTCGTCTATGGAAACAAATCTGTGGGAAAACATTACCATCAAAGATACTTACATTTTAAAGGCAAGAGCTAATGCCGTAATGCTGGATATCCAGGACTGGTCTCTTGTCAAAAATGTAAATGTTGAAAATGTGTATATTGAAGAAGCACCGGGCGATGCAGTTATACACATCTCCATTTCAAAGGGACAGTACAGTAATGACGTGGAAAAAACAAGCGTTTTTGCAAAAGACGACTATCGAGGTCACATTGATGGTGTTACCATTAAAAACCTGTTTGCAGAGGCAGGTGCAGGTGTCATTGTTACAGGCTATGACGACAAACACCTTGTTCAGAACGTAACATTGGAAAACATAAATATTGCAGGCGAGACTTTAAGTGATGCGTCGCAGATAACCACCAACGATTATGTTAAAAACCTTAGTGTAAAGGCTGACGCTTCGAGCGAGCTGATCGACTTTTCAGGTACACTGTCGGCACAGTGGTTATCCATGCGCGGCAACTGGTTTACCGCAGGCGGTATGCTCAAGCAGTCCGGCTCGGGCGGAGCTTCGTTCATTGGAAAAAGCGGAACAGCTTCCGACATGAAGGTTTCGGCAGATGTAGCTCTTTCCTTTAAAGGGCAGAGCGTTGGTGTTGCAGGCCGTGTGAAGGACGACAAAAATTTCTATCTTGCCCGCCTGAACTCCATGACGGGAAATGTTGAACTTTGCAAAATGCAGGAAGGTACCCTTTACATTTTAGGAACGAAAGAATGCGACCTTCTGAAAGCAGAAAAGCTGTTTCTTGATATGCGTGGAGATGAAATTTCCTGCGGTATCAACGGGGAAACCTTAATATCCGCAACCGATGGCACCTTTAAGTCGGGTAAAACGGGAATTTATGGCTACACCGCTTACAGAAACACCGTCGACACATTCACGGTTGATAATTTTGCGATTGAAACAAAATAATATCATAGTCAGCAATTTGTGCATAAGAAGATGAAAGGAGAATTTGTTATGAACAACATAAAGAGAAAGTGGCTGGATGCTTTGGGAACACCCTCTTACGAAATCCCGAAAGAGCCTTTGATTTTTGTTAAAAGATATGCGTATGAGGATTTCGATCTTGAGGTTTATGTACAAAGGAATGACCCGAAATCCTTTCAGCGGATTATGATGGCTTTTCCGAAAAAGCTGACTGCACCATGTCCTGCTGTAGTCGTACCTTTTTACTATCCCGAAGCAATGCTGGGATTTGACCCTGCGACGCAGGAAATCTGTGAAAAATTCACCGAGATTTCTATGATGCGTGATCTTGTAAAGAGAGGATATATTACTGCAAGTGCCGATTCGTATCATCTGACATATACAAATAATGTACATAGTAAAGAAGGTCTTGATTTATGGGATGAAGCGGGAAGGCGTTTAAGAGAGGACAATCCGAATTGGAGTGGCGTCGGAAAGCTGGTTTCAGATACAACACTTTTGATTGACGCGGTAGCCTCCGATTGTAGAGTTGACAATACTCGCATAGGTATTGCAGGGCACTCGCTGGGTGGGAAAATGGCTTTCTACACCGGATGTCTGGATGATAGAATTAAGGTTATTCTTGCCAGCGATTTTGGCATTGGATGGGAACAAACGAATTGGAAGGATATATGGTACTGGCATAATACTGTAGATGATTTGATGGAAAAACAAATGGACCATGCTGAACTTCTTGGCGTTGCTGCTCCCAAACCGTTTTGTCTGATTGCAGGGAAGTACGACGATGAAACCAGTTGGACTCTGATGAGCAAGGCTCCGGGGTATCAGACGGGTGACGGTCGGTTGAAAATTATCAATCACGCAACAGGTCACAGACCACCAAGATGGGCACTTGATGAAGGTTATGATTTTGTAGATGAATGGCTGTGATACCAATGTGTATTGTGGTACATGAATCGGATTGCTTTTAAAGCAAACAGACAGAAAAGGACAGCTTTTACGCTGTCCTTTATAAAATAGGGAAATTGTAAATTTATTGTTTCGTGTTTTTTCTGTATGCCAGTGGAGAGAGATTTTCATACTTTTTAAACAGTCTTGAAAAATATAACGAATCCGGAAAACCGATAGAATTTGAAATCTCCTTTACTGTGTATTGCGTATGAGACAGCAGCTCTTTTGCTCTGTCCATACGAATTTTTAAAATGTATTGTTTGGGCGACATGCCTGTTTTCTCTTTAAACAATCGTGAAAAATAAGTTGGATTCAGGTTTAAGCGGTCGGCTAATTTTGTTAACGTTAAATCGGTGTTGTAATTAAATTTAATAATATGCTTTGCAGCTTCCACGGGTGCATTTACGGTGTTTTTGTTTGCACCATGCATCAGAAGCGCCAAAAAGTCATATAAAAGAGACTGACGCTTAAAATGAGATGCTTCATACGGATCATCCGAAAGCTTTAAAAGGGAGTAAAGCAACTCAGAAAGCTCGGTGAATCGGTCTACACGGCAAATCGGATTTTTACGGGTGATGCCACATTTTGAAAGCAGCGATTCCACCGCCTCACCGTAAATACCTATCCAGCGGATGCTCCAGTCTGTGAGCGCTTTGTAATGCACTCTCTCGCCCGGAAACATGACAAATAAATCATGCGCATGAAGCTGTATTCTTTTAGGACTAAACATTGTAGCATGTCCCTGTTCGACCAGAACAATTAAAAAGTGTGAGCGAATTTCAGGTCCATAGCTGTGATTTTTTGTTTTCACACGTTGTCCGCAATAATACATACCCAAATCAAGCGGATGAAAGGGGAGTAAATTTTTTTCTGTCATGGTTGTATCCATAGAACCACCTCAATATCTATATTAGCATAAAAAGTAAAAAAAGTCTATGCTTTTGTTGCTTTTTTCTATATTCAATGTCAAAATCATGATTTATAATATAAACGGGGTGAAATATATGAAATCGTTTTTGCAACAAATAGGCGCTACGAATGAAAAGAATTTTTACATAAAAAAAGTATACGGCGAAGTGCCGTTGCCGAAGCTGAATGCATCTGACAGAATTTTAATTCCTGTTGACGAGGGTATTGCTGTACCTGTAAATCAAAAAGCCCCCTTTTCCATTGAAGATATGACCTTTTGTAAACGCGAAGCCACTATGAGTATGGTAATTATCGAACGCGAAAACGAATATTTGCTAATTTCGCCGGAAGATGGAATCTATGCATCCTACAGTCTTTTGTGGGACGGTTATCAAAATAAGCTTTCTTTAAAGACCAACAAAGAAATGTATATACGTTATGGCTTGTATTCTTCGGTAAAGGATGCTTGCAAGGCGTATCGTGATTTGCTTAGCACAAAGCTTATTCCGTTGACCGATAAGCTGAATAAATTGCCCGAACTGCAAAAACTCATGGGCGGTGCTGTTTTTTGGGTTTGGAATGACCGCTATCAGGAGGTTATGTATGCAGAAAACAATACCGATTTGAATCCTGCGACAGGGGAGGCACTTTTGGATATTGCGGAGGATTTACATCAAAATGGTATAAGCAGAGCGATGGTGGGCATCTTTTTTGATTCGGACAGTAAAATGACAGAGCCGCTTTATAAAAAATACGGCTATATCTGTACGCAGTACGATAATTATAACGATGTTTTAAAGCCTGAACTTTTGGATAAAGTGCCTTCAAACCGCCTGCGTAATTGTGATTATACCGCACGTCGTGTAAAGGATTATCCGGATGGAATACAAATAGACAAAGACGGCAAAATGGAAGAAGCCTGGGCAATTAAAGGTTTTGATGGCACATATTATGCCCAGAATACTTTGTGTCCCCAAGTTGCCGCAGACCGTATGCGGGAAGAAATTCCGGAAGTGCTGAAAAAATACCCTTATTACAAAGGCAGATTTGTAGATGTGTATGGCGTAAGCTTGTCCGAGTGCTTCAGCGACGTACATCCTTTAACTTTTGAGCAATGCAGAGAAGTAAAAAATGGTGCGTATCAGTCTATCATGGATATGGGATTGATTACGGGAACAGAAGATGGTTCTGAAGCGATGGTAAACACACTTTGCTATACCGAAGGTCTGCACAGTCCGTCTTATTTGCGGAATTATGATTCGGGAAGACGGTACGCCTATCTTTATACCGAGGAAGAGTGTGAACACTTAAAGAAATATATGCTGAACCCCAAATGGCGTGTACCGCTCTGGCATCTGGTGTATCACGAAAATCTATTAAGCTTTCCGTATTGGGGCGACTCCACCTGCTGTGCACCGGAGTTTCTGAAAGATAAAATTCTTTTCTCGTGTTTGTTTGGTTGTGCACCGCTTTATTCGTTCTTCGTGAAGAATTACGAAACAATAAAACCATATATACTGGAAAGCTATTCAAAAATTACAAAGGTACACGAAAAAATTGCGTGTCTGCCTATAACCGATTATCAGGTATTAACCGACGATTATCTGGTGCAGACAACGGTATTCGGGGAAAATTATCGCGTAATAGCAAACTTTGGAGAAGAAGATTTTGTGTATGAAGGAAAAATTGTTAAAGCAAAAGATTTTGTTTTTTATGAGAACTAACAAAAAAGCACTTGCCTTAAAAGTGAACTTGTAAAGTAAAAGTAGACACTAAAAACCACGAATTACACAAACCCTTGTTCAATTCTATATTGAACAGGGGTTTTATAATTTAATTTGTATGATAATCTTTCGTTATTAAAGTAATGAACATAGCTTTCAATAAA